>JAGHSP010000123.1 GCA_018065815.1 Candidatus Sodaliphilus limicaballi
GAATTTCGCGCCCCTTGGGATTACCGCTGTTGTAGCGGTAAAGAACAGTACCGTTGGCCCAGTCTTTTCCTTGTGCTTTGAGCACCTTGATGCGGCATTTCACCGTGGTGCGTAACTTGAAGTCATCGCCCACGTAATCTACTCTTGCGGTAGTTTCCTTGTGGAGAATCACAGCCTCGGCTTCGGGGTTGGGTTCGTAGGTTGTCATTGTGAGTTCCTCTTGCGTGGGCTTGCCCCACTTGATGCTGGGTTTGTCCTGGGCTGTTGCGCTTATTGCCGCAAGCAGCAATGCCAGGCATGTGATTGTGCGGATGATGTTCATAATTTATTCTTTTTTGATTTTTAATGCAAAGTTAGACGAAATTGAAAAAATCTGTGGTACACTATTGGGTGTATTATTTTGCACAAATGTGTAAAAAGTAATATTTGGCTTGTGATAACGATTTTGTCACGATGCAAAGTTACGTCGTTTTTTTGTTAATTCAAAGCAAAAACGGAAAAAAGTGATATCATTTTCAAAAACGTAACTATTTGATTATGGGGGGGTACAAAAAAATAATCTCATTCGGTCCTCATTCTCTTGCACAGAAGAGCATAAGGCGTTCCCCCACAGCCGAATGTAGTGGCAGTGAAGGGGAGAAATGCTGTGTGCGTGATTCACAGGTATATCGTGATAAAGATTTTTTTTTGTAACTTTGCATTGAGAAAAAAGTTTATGATGAAAAGCTTACTTTATTTACTATTATTGGTGGCATGCAGTGCCTTTGGGGCCATGGCCCGTGATTATGAACAGGTGAATGACATAAGTTACTCGGCCAAGGCCGATGCCTACTCTCGCGAGCAACTCAAGCTTGATGTATATCACCCTGTGGATGGCGAGGACTGTCCTGTGGTGATATGGTTCCATGGCGGCGGGTTGGAATTTGGTTCAAAGCAGATTCCCGAGCAGTTGAAGGAGCAGGATATGGTGGTTGTGGGCGCCGAGTACCGCATGCTTCCCCGTGTCGAAGTTGGGGATATCCTTGACGATGCAGCCGAGGCTGTGGCATGGACGTTCAAGAACGCTGCAAAGTATGGCGGCAGCACACGCAAGATCGTTGTATCGGGCCACTCGGCTGGCGGTTACATCGCCATGATGCTGTGCCTTGACAAGTCGTGGCTGGCGCGATATGGCGTGGACGCCGACAGCGTGATGCTCTATGCCCCTTTCAGCGGGCAGGCAATCACACACTACAATGTGCGCAAGATGCAAGGACTGCCGCCGCTGCAACCCACTATAGACCGCTGGGCACCGCTCTACTGGGTGCGTGGCAACTGTCCTCCGCTGTTACTCACATGCGGCGACCGCGAGTTGGAACTCTACGGCCGTTATGACGAGAACCAGTATCTCGAGCGCATGATGAAACTCACTGGCCACATGCACACCTGGCTCTACGAGATAGGCGGCCACGGACACAACGACATGATTGCCCCCAGCTTCCTCATTCTCAAGAACAAAATGAAGGAACTACTCGCTAAGTAACTATCGACGTGATGCGGTTAGTGATTGCAATATTGTGTTTGTGCTTGAGTGCATTGTCGCCATCTGCTTGGGCTGGCGATGCCGGTGCTTTGTTGCAAGAGCGGCTTCATCTCGTGACTGATCGTGCCTGCTATGATGCAGGCGACCGCATGTGGTTGAGGGTGTTTATGACTGATGCCTCAACCCGTCGTCCTGTTGTTCAGAGCAACTATGTGCATGTGGAACTGCTTGACGAGACTGCAACGGTGTTCGAGCGTGTCACGCTGATGGCTCGTGACGGTGTTTTTAATGGACACATAGACTTGCCGCCGTCTGCCGATGCTGGCACGTATTATGTCCGTGCATATACGCGTCTCAATGCCAACAGACCTGACCTTGAGAGTGTTGCCCGTGTGGCAGTAGGGCAGAGTTGGCGTGGCGAGAGTAAGCCCATATGCCGTCCCGACCACGAGCCGCAGGTGTGGGCCGAACCGGCAGGCGACAGCACCAGGGTGTATATCCTGTTGCCCGACGAGTGTGCATTGACCGAGGCGTCGATGGCTGTTGCGGTGAGTACCGACAGTGTGGTGCCTCGTCTTGACATAGGAACATCATTGAACCGAGATCTGCTGGGCGACTATGTGAACGGATTGGCCGAGACTGCGCAGCGTGTTACGGGTAGGGTAACGGCAATGGACGGTAAGGTGTTGCCGGGCAAAGCAACCGTGTTGATGCTCGCTCCGCAGGCCGATTTCTATGAGTCAACGATGACTGGAGTTGATGGACGTTTTGCCTTTGAGGACTTGGAACTTGCCGACAGCACAGTGCTTATCGTCCAGGCAACTGACAGCAAGAACCGTGGTAATGTGTTGCTGACTATTGATGAGGTGCAGTTCCCCGAGTGCAAATATCCCTTGGCTTCTGATGAATTTGACATGAAAGACTATATGGTGACAGGGGGACGCAATGTTGTCCTTGACGAGTTGCAGGTGCATGCCATACACGTGGCGAGAGTAGGGGAGATGGATGCTTTCTCGACCATAGCCGACGCCTCATTGTCGCAGGAACGCCTTGATGAAATAGACGCGTCATGCCTGCACGATGTGTTCCGCCGCATTGCCGGTGTTCATTTGACTAGCGATGAGCGCATTATAATACGCGGTCGCACATCGATATATGGCGATAGTTATGCCTCGATAGCGGTCGATGGAGTTGTCCAGCCAGAGGAATTTGACTTGCATTCAATACCGATGGCCGACGTTGCCCGGGTAGATGTGTTCAAGAGCGGAACGTCAATGATATGGGGCGTGGACGGAGGACGAGGCTTGATTTCAATCACGACCAAAGGCGGAAAAATTGCATCGGTGAAGCGCACTACTCCTAATCTCAAAAAAGTGATTGCAACAGGGTATCAAGCCGCAAAACCATTCAGCAGCGGCAGCCGCACGCTATACTGGAATCCGGCAGTGAAAACACGTGGCGATAAACTGCTGTGGTTCAACATATCCCGTGCGGCACATTTCAGCGTGAGTATAGAAGGACTGACTGGCGACGGCAAGACCATCGCCGCCCATGCCGAGTTCATAAGCCAGTAAAACTAGATAAAAGGGACGGTTCTTTTTATCTAGTTTTTGGCGGATGCTGACTGATTGAACATCGTTTCAATAATAGAAACTAGATAAAAGGGACGGTTCTTTTTATCTAGTTTTTGGTAGATGCTGACTGATTGAACATCGTTTCAATAATAGTTAAAGTGGTGTGCAATACGCAAACCAAGTAAAAATAAAGAAACTACTATCACAGTTGTCCCCTTAGATAATAGGTAAAATAAACAACCTACTTCTTTTTCTCCAAATTCGTATTTCGGGTATCTTTCTATATAATTTAGATAATCAAAAATATACAATCCGAAACCTAGCAAGAGCCCATTTATTGCATCAATAATATCCGAAAAGAATCCAGGTATAAAACACAAGGCACACACAGTAAGGTATCCTTTATAGAAAGGCCAGAACTTAGGTATCAGCCTGCGATATTTATGATATTTTTTATAGTAATTACCATGGACGAGTATTATGCTGAACATAAAATACGTGCATAAGGTGCCAAAAACAAAATCCTCAGCTGTCATCTTTGTTTTATTTACTGTTTATTAGTGGTTTGTGTAAATTAATCACAGATAAACTTTGCTTTACACATGAATCAATCTTCCCAGTTTTCCGTGCTTGTATGTGAATTGAACAATCTGCTTTCTGTGTCTAAAACTAGATAAAAGGGACGGTTCTTTTTATCTAGTTTTTTGGGTTGTGTGGTGGGTGATTGAACCATAGCTTATGCCTGTCAGTCTTGAGAGTTGGGTCTTGGCGATGCCTTGCTCCACAAGTTGAAGAATCAACTGTTTTTTCTCTTTATTGGGTAGCTCGGCGAGGACTCTGTCTCTGCAAACTTGTGCTATCAATTTTTGTGCTTCGATGTCTGATAAGCGACGCCTTGCAAGGTTAACCTGCTCTGTCTCAATCTGGTTGCTCTTCTTGACAAGTTCGCACACTTCGTTCCAAGTCGTTTGTGCAAACGGCAGTGTGTCACTACAGATGACAGGAGGATTTGTCGAATTGTACTCGTGCCAGCTGCTCCACCGAAAATCGTTGGGCGAACTGACAAGATTTGCTTTTACCGGGTTTTGGTGGATGTATCGCAGCAGTGTGATGAAGTAACCAGCATCCTCGACAGGCTCACTGCGGTATCGGTCGTGGAATAGTGGCCCCAACCGCTCGTGGCGCTTGTTGAAGTAACTTACATAGGCTACGCCGATGCGTTTCATGACCGAAGCGATGCTCGACTCGGCCTCGGAGATGAGCAGATGCACGTGATTGTTCATCAGGCAATAGGCGTGTATGTGGCAATAAGGTGGCAACGGTATTCCGTGCCTATCAACAGGGGCGACAAGCCCTTGGAGTATCTTGACGAACTTGTTGCAGTCTGTTTCGTCGGTAAATATCGCACCCTTGTTGATGCCTCGAAGCATCACATGATAAACGCCGGTGGCGCTGATTTTTCTGTTCTTGCGTGGCATAATAACTGTTTTTGTGCAAATTTACGATATTTTTGGGTTTATAACAAGAAATTACCCGAAAAACTAGATAAAAAGAACCGTCCCTTTTATCTACGGTTGTAGGACACAGTCTTAGGGAAACGCTTGCGCATCTCCGCATCGGTGCATATGTGGTTGAGGTAATAATGTTTCAGGCACCTGTATCCTGATTTGTGGAACAGGATTAGAATAGTCATGACCTCCGAGTCGCACATCCTGGGGGCACGGTAATATTTGCGCTTTGGCTTGGCTGTTGCCTCGATAGAGTTTTTCTTGAAAAATTCGTCAAATTTTTGACTAAATTCATCGCACATTACAAAAATTTCAGTAATTTTGTCATCAGTGAACATAGCGGAATATTTTTGTTTGTTTATTTTTTTCACTACTAAATTACAAAAAATTCCGCTATTTTCCAAATAATCAAGCGATTAAATTCATCGAACTCACGTTAATATAGAATGATACACCATAGTAAAACTTTCACTTGTCCATCTTGTGGCAATGAGAAGCCTCTAAGTGAGGCTGTAATTTGTGAAGATAGTGAAGTCGTAAATGCTATTCCTATTGAAAAGTCATCAAGATATGTACGTTATTTGCAACAAAAGCGTATTTACAAATTCTATAGATGCAAGAAATGTAATAATAAGATTGAGATTCAAAAGACAATAAGTACAGCTACTCGCTATTTGGGGCTTAGCCTTATTGCAATAGGTTTTTTCACGACGGGTTGGATTAGTTTGATAGGAGGATTGCTTATAGCTATTTCTTTGTTGGTATATTTCCTATGGAGTTCCATAACAAAGGTATATCCACACACTACCTTCGAGAGGGCTAAAGAATGTGATGCTCTTGTGCCCATAGTTAAAGAAGATTAGGCTTTTAAAATGTTTCTTTCATTCTAACCATACATTCTTGGGTGTTTTTTCTCTAATAGAATATATTACTTGCGCTTGCCAGACTTGGCTTTGTCCTTCGCCTCCTTCTTGCGTTCCTTCATGTACTCACGATAGTCTTTGATAGGCATAGGCTTAAGATTCTCGTCAGAGAACATGAGGTCGATACCTTCGAGTTCCATCATGACCTCTTCATTGTCACCGAAGTAGGCATGAACATAGCGATTGATGTTCTGCTGCTTCTGGAGAATGGCATTGTCTCGGGCAATGAAGAACAGAAGTCCGATGCAAATCAGCCAGATAGACCAAGCAACAGTCTTGAAGAACCATCGTACATGGTTGTCGAAATAGACTCGCAAGCAATAGTACCAAGGGTACAGATATAGCGATTTCAGCAGTATATGTCCTTTCTCATCCTTGAACTTTGGTCTTTCCAGAGGATAGAGATTAGCCCGACCAAGCAACTCGCACAGACTATCATGAATGACCTTGTTACTGGTGTTGTACAGCTCCATGTGGTGAATATCGAGTTTGCGCAACTCTTCCATACGTTTGTCGGCTGCCTGACGAAACTCCAACGGAGTGCCTGGCAATCCTTGCTCACGTCGCTTGTCAGCCTCTTCCTCCTCCTTTTGGGTGATCTCATTCCAATGGGCTGTAGTCGCTTGCTTTACGGCTTCTGAAACTACTTCACGAAGAGAGTCCTTCTTTACATCCAGCTCGAAATTATCCAAAGTGCTCTGAATACCAACCAAAGAACTATAGATGGCATTTCCCTGAGTCTTCTCAATGTCAATGTTCACTTCAACATGTGTAGGTGGGGCCATTCAGATCCTCCTACATGCTCTAAAGGTTCTTCTGTCTCAGGAATGTCATTGTACTCTGCACTTTCTGCACTTTGCACTTTGGCATCCTGATCAGGGTTAGTAACTGGCGGATTGTCAGGAACAGGAGATAAGGTAGTTTCAACTGACCCTATCTCAGTTCCCTCCGCATTCACTGGCTGAGTATCAGTCACGGGCGAAGCCGGTGACATCATAGCAGCCATATTTGCGCCCATGTTTGCAATAGCTTTCTTTGCATTCGTTTGGGACTTTCTCTTTTTAGGCGGCATATTGTTTTCTGTTTGATTTAGTTGTTCTTCATCACGGGGGACTGTCCTTGGCCCGTTTTTGCGATAGAATATCTGGCAAGGAAACATAGGTAACTGCATAATATCAAAATCCCCTGCATTACTGTATTTCTTTTTTAAAATAACGCAAATCTCACACTTAACGGTACAGTTTTTTTGTCTCGTCTTTCATACTTCGTGAAAATGTTGTACCTTTGTAAGTTATTTATAACTTAGTAAACAATTTAGACTTTATATACAATGGCACAGAAACCGTCAATTCCTAAGGGAACCCGTGATTTTTCGCCTATCGAGATGGCGAAACGTAACTATATCTTTAACACAATCAAGGATGTGTTCCTGCTGTATGGATTCCAGCAGATTGAGACTCCTGCCATGGAGAACCTGTCCACTCTCATGGGCAAGTATGGCGAGGAGGGCGACAAGCTGCTGTTCAAGATTCTCAACAGCGGTGACTACTTGAAGAATGCTCCCGAGGAGTTGCTTGGCGAGCGCGACTCGCTTCACTTGACTAATAAGATCAGCGAGAAGGGTCTGCGTTATGACCTCACTGTGCCCTTCGCCCGCTACGTGGTGCAGCACCGCAACGACTTGCAGATGCCGTTCAAGCGCTACCAGATTCAGCCTGTGTGGCGTGCCGACCGTCCCCAGCGCGGACGTTACCGCGAGTTCTACCAGTGTGACGCCGACATCGTGGGCAGCGACTCGCTCATCAATGAGATTGAACTTGTTTCAATCATCGACGAGGTATTCGGCCGTTTCGGCGTGAATATCGCTATCAAACTGAATAACCGCAAGATTCTGAGCGGTATCGCAGAGGTTATTGGTGCTCCCGACAAGCTGATTGACATCACCGTGGCTATCGACAAGATTGACAAGATAGGCCTTGACAACGTTAATGCCGAGCTGCGCGAGAAAGGTCTCACCGAAGAGGCCATTGAGACACTCAAGCCCCTGCTCACTCTTGCAGGAACCAACGAGGAGAAGATGACAACCCTCTCTACTCTGCTCGCAAGCAGCGAGACCGGCATGAAGGGCATCGAGGAGATGACCTACGTGCTTGACCATGTGAAGGAACTTGGCCTGAAATCAACCATTGAGCTTGACGTTTCTCTGGCACGCGGCCTTAACTACTATACTGGCACTATCCTTGAGGTTAAGGCTCTTGACGTGGAGATGGGTAGTATCACTGGCGGTGGACGTTATGACAACCTCACCGGCGTGTTCGGCATGCCGGGCTTGAGCGGTGTGGGCATCAGCTTCGGCGCCGACCGCATCTTTGACGTGCTCAACACGCTCGACCTCTATCCTGCCGACACCACTGCCAGCGCACGTGTGCTGTTTGTCAACTTTGGCGAGGCCGAGGCAATGATGTCGCTCAAGCACATCAAGAAACTGCGTGCTGCTGGCATCAGCGCAGAGCTGTATCCCGACAGCGCCAAAATGAAGAAGCAGATGGCATATGCCAACGACCGCAAGGTGCCCTTTGTGGCTATCATTGGCGACAACGAGCTCAAGGACGGCACTATCGCGGTGAAGAACATGGTCACTGGCGAGCAGCAAAGTCTCACCGTGGAGGCCATGGTCGAACTGCTGGGCGAGTGATTGATAACCCTCTGCTCGAATAGATAAATATTGAAATAGATTGAGAAGATGGAGAGCATGTATGAACTGTTGCGCTCGTTGCCGCTGTTTCAAGGGGTGGGAGATGACCGCATATCAGAGTTGGTGGAACGCATTCCGTTTCACTTCTTGAAGTATGAGCCTGGCGATACCATCAACAAGGCTGGCGACCGGTGTGAGCACATGAGGTTTGTAGTGTCGGGCAGTGTGAACCTGACAACAGAGAGCAATCACCTGCGGGTGAAATTGTTGCAGACGTTGCATGCTCCTGGTGTTCTGGGGCCAGACAGCCTCTTCGGCATTGACAATACCTATCCCTTCAGTGCCGTGGCAGGCGAGCGTTGCGGCATCTTGCAGTTGCGCAAGAGTGACTACATGAAGGTGTTGCAGACCGACAAGGTGTTCCTCTTCAACATACTCAACTACCTGTCACGCAACTGCCAGCGCCGCACAAAGGCATTGCAGCAGATGAGGACGGGCAGCATAGCCGAGCGGTTTGCGCGTGAAATCACCGACCTCACGACGCAACACAGCACCGACATCAAGGTGCAGTTCCGCCAGAAGGATTTGTGCACACTGCTGGGCACCCAGCGCAACTCGCTCATCACAGCACTCGACCAAATGGAGGAAGACGGCCTCATAGAATATTCTTCGACCGAAATCAGCATCAAGTCGCTACGCGACCTTCAAGAGGTGCTGAAGTGATATAATTTAATTTGTTATTTAAAAAGCGTTATGGCACAATTTACTTATTATACACAGGGCACATGCTCTAGTCAGATTGATTTTGAAGTGGAGAACGGCGTTGTCAAGGGCGTTCAGTTCACAGGTGGATGCAATGGTAACTTGCAGGGTATATGCAGCCTGGTGCGCGGCATGAAGGTTGACGACGTGGTGAGCAAGCTGCAAGGAATACGCTGCGGCTACAAGGGTACATCTTGCCCCGACCAGCTGGCTCAAGCACTCCTTCAGGCCAAGGCAAAGGGACTGTAAGATATATTTGTATTAGCAATAATCATTATGCACGATAATCTGAAAAATCACTTATGTGAAATCCTCAAACGGTATCGTGATATGGGGATATCAAGACAGATAGACTATGAAAAGTTTTATCTGTACTCCATTATTGCTCACTCTACTGCAATCGAAGGGTCAACTGTAACCGAAATTGAAGCACAATTACTTTTTGATGAAGGTATCACGTCAAACAAACGGTCTCTTATTGAGCAACAAATGAACCTTGACCTCAAGAGGGCCTATGATTATGGGCGTGAGTGGATAAAAGCGCATGAAACCATTACCGTGAACTGGTTAAAAAAATTATCGGCAATGGTTATGGCTAATACAGGAAATGAATATCATACAATAGAAGGTGATTTTTCATCGGCACAAGGCGATTTGCGCAAACTCAATGTTACTGCAGGTGTTGGAGGACGGTCCTATATGTCCTATCTTAAAGTCCCTACCAAACTCCAAGAATTTTGCGAAGAATTAAACAGGAGGCGCAAAACTGTGGATGTTAATGATATTCCCGCTGTTTATGAATTAAGTTTTTGGGCACACTATGAATTAGTAACTATTCATCCGTGGGCCGACGGAAATGGCCGCATGTCACGTCTGTTAATGAATCTTATTCAGATGGAATACAACGTGCTGCCTTCTAAGGTTAAGAAAGAGGATAAGGCCAAATATATACAAGCTTTAGTAGATGCTCGTGAGGATGACAATATAGAGTTGTTCATTAATTGTATGGCTGAAATTCATTGTCACCACATGGTCATCGATATCAATTCCTACATTAGGTCAACAGGAATAAAAGTGGTCGATAAACCGACTATTGCCAAGGAAATGGCCGAAAAATGGTCGATAAAACCCGTTTTGGCCGATAAAATGGCCGATATTTTAGTATTTTTGGCCGACAAAGAGTTTTCTACTTCGGTTGCTATATCTCAAGAAGTGGGTATGCCGGCTACAACGGTGAAGCGATATTTGCGGCAACTCGTCGGCATGGGGTATGTCGCCGCTCATGGTGCTAACAGGAACCGAACATATAATATAGTATAACACTATGGCTAAGATTACCAACAAGGAGTATGCAGTGCCGTTCGTGCTGGTTACGACCTTATTCTTTATGTGGGGTTTTGCCCGCTCAATACTTGATGTGCTCAACAAGCACTTCCAGCAGATACTGGACATCACCATAGCTCAAAGCACGGGAATACAGGTGACGACTTATCTTGCCTATTACTTGATGGCTATTCCTGCGGGGTTATTCATCAATCGATTTGGTTACAGGCGTGGGGTCGTCTTCGGGCTCTCCTTGTTTGCATTGGGTGCATTCTCGATGGTCGTTGCTAGCGGAATGTGCCGCTTCGAGGTGTTTCTTGCCGCCCTGTTTGTGATAGGGTGTGGCTTGGCATTCCTCGAGACGAGCGCTAATCCTTATAGCACAGAACTTGGACCGCAGGAAACCTCGTCAAGTCGATTGAACTTGTCGCAGGCATTCAACGGACTGGGTAGCAGTCTGGCACCGGCACTTGTGGGCGGATTCCTCTTTGCCGGAGGGTCGGTTGATTTGCCCTACATGGTGATGGGGGCAGTTGTCGTTGTCGCTGCTATTGTGTTCTCAATGGTGAAACTGCCAGAGATAAAGCACGATGACAGTGATGCCGAGAATGAGCAGTCGGGTCTCCTCAACCTTGCCATGCTGATAAAGAACAAGACTTTCATGCTGGGTCTTGTGGCGTTGCTGTCCTATGAAGTAGCCGAGATTTCCATCAACAGCTATTTTGTGCATTTCACCACGGGCATGGGATGGTTTGACAATGGCACCGCATCCACTGTGCTCACTGTGGCGCTGATGTGTTTCATGGTGGGTCGTTTTGTGTGCTCGGGCATCATGCAACGAGTGCGTGCCGAGCGTGTGCTTCTCGTGTGTGCAGTGGGCACAGTGCTTTGCATGGCCATGGTGCTGCTGTGCGGCAACTCCCGCCTAGGACTATATGCGCTCATTGCCAACTATGCTTTTGAATCGATAATGTTCCCCACTATTTTTGCACAGTCGCTCAAAGGTTTAGGGTCACTCACCAAGACGGCCTCATCGATGCTCATGATGACTCCTGTGGGCGGTTGCGCGTTCCTTGTTGTGGGATTGGTGGCCGATGCTGCTGGGTTCATTGCTCCGTTCTTTATCCCGCTAGCTGCATTTATCATAGTTCTCATTTACACACTTACCATTAACAGAAAAAACAATGCGTGACGACATCTGCTGCATAGGCCACATAACTCATGACCGCATCATCACTCCGCGACTCGTGGCCGAACTCCCCGGAGGTTCAACTTACTATTTCTCCCACGGCATCAGTCACTTGCTAGATGAGTGCTCGGGCTTGACCTACAGGCTCGTGGCATCGCTTGCCCAGGAGGATATGCAAGCCGTGGACGACATTCGTGCCCGTGGTATAGAGGTGGAGGTGGTGCCTAGCAGCCACACCGTGTTCTTTGAGAACATATATGGCGATAATGTGAACGACCGCAAGCAGCGAGTGCTTGCCAAGGCCGACCCGTTCACCGTGGAGTCTCTTGCCAGAGTAGATGCCCGTTACATAGTGCTAGGCTCATTGCTTGCCGACGATTTCCCGCTCGACGTGGTGAAGATGCTTGCCGGTCGCGGCACTCTCGTGGTTGATGCCCAGGGGTACTTGCGTGAGGTGCACGGCGACAAGGTGCATGCATGTGACTGGGCCAACAAAGAGGAATTTTTGAAATACATAGACATTCTCAAAGTTAACGAGCATGAGGTGCGCGTGGTGAGCGGCGAGGAAGACCTGCTGCTGGGTGCGCGTCGCCTAGTGGAGTGGGGTGTAAAGGAAGTGCTGCTCACGCTGGGAAGCCTAGGCAGTTATGTGGTGACTGCCGATGAGACAATCGCCATACCTGCGTTTGCCCCGCGTGAAGTGGTTGATGCCACTGGTTGTGGCGACACCTATGTGATGGGCTATTTGTTCAAGCGCGTGCAAGGGTGCGGCATCAAGGAGGCTGCCACATTTGCCGCAGCGGTGAGCACGGTGAAGATTGAGAAAACCGGACCGTTCACGGGCACACAGGCTCAAGCCCTGGCACGTATCTAGTAATTATTTATCAACACTCAATCATCGAGGGTTGACGCGTAGTAGTGGTAATCGTTGGAAACCACTGATATAAACGTGTAGGGATCCATACCCATGGGATCTATGCCCAGGTGGTTGATGATCTTGTTGGCTAGTTGTCGCACCAGTTCGTCGCGATTCTTGTTCTCGGTGTAATAAGTGCGTGAGATGAGTTCCACTTGATTGAGTGTGAGGTTTGCCGCCTCGGGGTAGGTGGGTTTGTAGCCTTGGGTCACAAAGTGCGTGTCGGTGAGCAAGTAACTGTAGTTGTTGGTCTTATTGATTTTGAGCACTACAGTTCCAGCCGCAAGGTCTCCCATGCGCTGGTTGTTGGTGGTGAAAAGCACGAAAAGCACGCCTATGCCGCTCACGTCAATGAGTGAGAACAGCCACCTCATGGTATATGCGCCTATCGATGGTGTGGTGCCGTCGAGCATTTTCACTTGTATCTTCATGATTTTCTTGCCTAGGCTCTGACCGCGGTTGAAGGTCTCGCACAGCGGGTGGTAGAAGAGGCCGGGAAGCATGATGAACAATACGGTTAAAACCAATACATAGTCTTCAATCCCTAGTCTTTCAACGAGGTCAAGGATTTTGGTCAATATGAAAATATAGGTTATGACACCATAGACAAAACTAAGGAAGACGTAGTCAATAATATATGCTGCAATACGTTCTCCTATGCTGGCAGGGGTTTGACTGATTGACACATATTGTCCTGTAATTATCTGTGAGGTGGCCATATAAATCAAATTAATCTTAAAAAACACATATTTTGTCGCAAAAGTAATGATTTTTTTAGTATATTTGCACAAAATACAACAAAAAAAACACAAAAGCAATTTATCAGCATGAGAGAAGCAGTATTCATCAAGCAGAATCTGCGCAAGTGGAAAGAATATGAACAGGTGATAGATAGTGCCGAGGACGAATCTCCCGACAGACTTGCCGACATATATACCGACTTGACTGCCGACCTGGCATTTGCCCAAACGCAGTACCCCAAATCGCGTGTGACCGAATACCTCAACGGCTTGGCATTGCTGCTGCACAACAGCATCTATGACGGACGCCGCGAGAAGTGGTCGCGCATCAAGGACTTTTGGCTCTATGAGGTGCCTAGGGCCGTGTATGACTCTCGCAAGGCATTGTGGATTTCACTTGTTGTGTTCCTTGTGAGCACAGCAATGGGTGTCATCTCTCAACTTGGCGATAGTGATTTTGCCCGAGTGATTCTGGGTGACTATTATGTAGATATGACAATCCGGAACATACAGTCGGGGCATCCCACCGATGTGTATAACACACAGTCGCAGATGCCCATGTTCTTGAGCATAGCCTATAACAACATCATGGTGAGCTTCAACGGTTTTGTCCTGGGTATATTCACAAGCTTGATGCCCGGGTATTACCTATTTGCTAACGGCATCATGTTTGGCTGTTTCTCATTTTTCTTCTATGAGTATGGCGTGTTTGGCGAGAGCTTGCTCACGGTGATGCAGCATGGCACGCTTGAATTGTCGGCCATCGTCATCGCTTGCGGCGCAGGCATCACGATGGGCAACTCATGGCTTTTCCCTGGCACCTATAGCCGCATGAGGGCATTCCTCATGGGAGCGAAACGAGGCATGAAGATAGTGATAGGCCTTGTGCCTGTGTTTCTTGTGGCGGCATTTATCGAGGGATTTTTCACCCGCGAGACAGGATTGCCCATAGCTATACGCATCGCTGTGGTGGTGATCAGCGCGGCTTATATCATTGGATATTTCATCGTGTGGCCCGCAATTTTGCACCGCAGGAGTACTAAAAAGACCGAGCAACTATGAAGAAGCGTGATAAACAACCCGAGAAGATAATGCTATATTCTCAACGCACGTCGGGCGAGAATGTTAACGCTGCCCTCGACTTTGTTAAGGGCAACTGGCGTTGCTGGCTCAAGTATATCACCGTGTTCACGTTGCCGTTCTGCATAATCCTGGGCATGGCTGTTGATATCTACATTGACCAGATGATTAATGATGGTATCCTGGGCGAACTCGATTTCTTCGGCTCTGTGTCGGCGATGAGCATCTATGTTGTTGCCCTGGCAATAGTGTGTGCTGTGACCATTGCGTTGCTCAAGATGCATCAGCAGCGGGAAAATGGACTTGACGACATAACGATCAAGGAATTATGGCCCGTGTTACGTCAATGCCTCATTCGCATCATTCCCAGCGCGCTCTTTGCCACCGTCGTGATTGTGCCGCTATACATTTTTTTGAATGTGATTTTGCTGTTTGTCTTGCCTGGAATCGGACTGATAGTGTCTTATTGCATGGTGCTACCGGTTTTGATGATTCCCATCGTTTATCTTTATGAAAGCAAGACGGAGTTTGGAGAATCAATTTCAAAAGGATTCAAGCTGGGATTTTCCAAGATCATCGGATTGGGTCTCGTGGGATTTCTCATCTTGATTGTGTCGCTGATGGCAGGAGGCGCCTTGTCGATACTCTATGCGTTGGTAATGGTGATAAAGGAGGAGTTGTTTAATGGCTATGACTTCATGAGCACTCTGATGGACCTCTTTACCCATGTGATGTGTGTGGCCGACACGCTTGTGATGATGCTTGGCGTTTCAATCAACATCCTGGCTGTTGCATTCCACTATGGCAGTGTTGCCACTGAGAAAGATGACGCCTCGCTTGAGGTGGAAATTAGTAATTTTGAAAAGTTGTAATAAGTTATGAGCACGCAACTTACCGGCACGATAATTGCTAACCAAGAAGTTATCGAGGCAATTCGCAACAACTCTGCCTATGCCTACGAGAAGCAGGTCGTTCCGAATAAGAAGTCATTTATCGATCATATTCTAAACGCTATAGGAGACCTGCTGGATTCGCTCATTCCTGATATGAGTCCAAAAGATCCCGAAAACAACATGTTGTGGATCGTTATCACGCTGGGAGTAATCTTGGTTGTGATATTGCTCGTGGCTCACTTCAAGTTCAACTTGTTCAAGTTTGCAAGGAAAACAAAAGTTGAGAAGGATTACGAAGTGGAACTCGAGGACATCAACACTATTGAGTTTGACACGTCAATCGCCCGTGCACTTGCGGCAGGCGATTATCGCGCAGCATGCCGCTATATCTACCTCAAGACGCTCAAGGCGTTGAGCGACTCGGGTGCAATCGACTGGAAGATATTCAAGACTCCGTTGCAATACACCCGCGAGGTGCGCGACAGTGAGTTCCGCACGCTCACTAATCACTTTTTGCGCATCAGGTATGGCGACTTTGATGCCACCCGCGCTCTCTTCGACGAGATGAGTGCCCTGCACGACGTGATTGTAGAGAAGTATGCGGCAACCGTCGAGCCTGCTGTTATCCAAGCGGGCGACGAGAAAGGAGGAAACGAGGCATGAAAAATACCTATATTTTCATAACAGCGATTGTGCTGTTGTTCGTGGGTGTGCTGTTGCTTGAGAGCGTATTGCCGATGAACTTTGATTGGAGTGAGAATTATGACCATGCTTCCGATCAACCCTTCGGATGCAAACTCTTTGATCAGGTGATGGAGAAATCCTTGCCCAATGGTTACATGGTGGACGGCCGCACACAAGCCGAGTGGTCGCGCATCGACACAACACGCCTCACTTTTATTGAGGTGGGTGGTTATGTTGACTGCGAGTATGTTGAGACGCTTCTCGACCGCGGTGACAATGTGCTTATTGCTGCTGGTCTTACTTCGACCTGTATTGATTTGGGATTTGATGCTGTGGATTCTTACACTTATCTTAGTTCGCTTAGGCGAAATGAAGCCATGCCCGTGAAATGGTGTGCCGATGGCGTGACATTCCCGCTTAATGGTGCATTTGTGTCGGGTGGTGGTGTGAGCCATGACACAACGTTCACTATTATAGCAGACTACCCGAGGGATGGGTATGGAATACACATAGGTCTGGAAAAGGATTTTCAAGAAAAGAATAAACCAAATAACTATGATGATAGCGTTGCCACTAGTGATGACTACGATGAGTATGTTGTACCTGATGATTACGATGCTGATGATTACGATGCTGAGTACTTGAGGCAGACGCTTGCTGTGATGAAAGACTATGGCAAGGGCAAGGGACGCCTGGTAGTTGTGGGTTGTCCTTACTTGTTCACCAACTATGCTATGCGCGACACTGCCATGCAGATTCTGTCGATGCGATTCATTTCGCTTGTGGCGCAGTACCCGGTGGTGCGCATCGACTCATCGACTAGAATATATGCGGGAGGCGATGACGAGGAGTATGCCGAGAAGGTGAAGTATTCTTCATTGCGCTACTTCCTCTCGCATGCGCCGCTGCGATGGGCACTGTATCTCTTGCTGTTTACCATCGTTGCTGGCATGGCATTCACCGTGCGCCGGCGCCAGCGTGTCATCCCGGTGATTAAACCGCCTGTCAACTACACAATGGCTCTGGTGCACCACTTCGGCTCGCTTTACTTCAACCGTGGCGACCACCACGACCTGGTGTGCAAGAAATATATGTACTTTGCCGACACTTTGCGCCGCGAAGTGATGGTCGATGTCGATGACCTTGACCACCTTGAAGGGGAGGTGGCTATACTCTCGGCCCACACCGGCATTGAAGCTGTGCTGTTGAGGAAACTCCTCGACGAGGTGCACATGAATGTGTATGGCGAGCACAAGTTAAGCGCACGCCAGATGGTGCGCATCATTGACATGATGAACGATATTCAATCTAAAATTTAACTTGATAATAAAAACAAAAATATAAAAGAAGATATGGAACAAATGGAACAACAGCGTCTTGACTTGAGTCAATTCTCGCAGCGCGTAGATGAATTGCGTGATCGCATAGGCAAAATCATTGTAGGACAGGAAGAAGTTGTGGACCTTGTGCTGACGGCTATCATTGCCGACGGACATGTGCTGCTTGAGGGTGTGCCTGGTGTGGCCAAGACTCTCATGGCCCGCGTCATTTCGCGTCTGGTTGACTCCGAATTCAGCCGCATACAGTTTACCCCCGACCTGATGCCTAGCGATGTGCTGGGAACCACGGTGTTCAACATGCAGTCGTCGCAGTTTGATTTCCATCCTGGACCCGTGTTCAGCGACATCGTGCTCGTGGATGAGATAAACCGCGCTCCCGCCAAGACACAGGCTGCCCTCTTTGAGGTGATGGCCGAGCGCCAGGTGAGTATCGACGGCACCACACACCGCATGGGTGACCTATATACAATCATTGCAACCGAGAACCCTGTGGAGCAAGAAGGTACCTACCGCCTGCCCGAGGCACAGCTCGACCGCTTCATGATGAAAATCGTGATGGGTTATCCCACTGCCGACGAGGAAGTTGAAGTGCTTAATCGTCACCAGAACAACTCTAAACTGGTGAAACTTGAAGGCATTGAGCCGGTGATCACACGCGCACAGCTGCTTGAGTTGCGTGCCATGATGGACCGTGTGCTGGTTGACCCGTCGCTGTTGCGTTACATCGTCAACATCGTGCAGCAGACCCGCAATAGCCGCACCGTGCTGCTGGGTGCGTCACCGCGTGCGTCGGTGGCTATGCTCCAGGCTTCCAAGGCTTTCGCGCTTTTGCATGGGCGCGACTTCGTGACCCCCGACGACATCAAGGCTGTCACTCCCTCTATCCTGCAGCACCGCATCATGCTCTCGGCCGATGCCGAGATGCAAGGCTACACCGTGGCAAAGGTTGCACAGACCCTCATCGACAAGATTGAAGTACCCAAGTAATCAATACTCTTAACAGTAAACGATGTTTATTCGTGCACGATTTTATTATATAGTCTCTGTCATCATCCTCACGCTTGGTGCAGGTCACTGGTGGTCGCCGCTCTTTGTGGTGGGCAAGGTGATGCTTGCGTTGCTTGCGCTTGTGTTTGTTGCCGACTGCGTGCTGCTGTGGCATCGTCGTGGCATCACTGCTTCGCGTGAGTGCTCCGAGCGTTTCTCCAATGGCGATGAGAACGACGTGCTGCTACACATCGACAGCACCTATGCCATGGGCGTGAAGCTGGACGTGATAGACGAGATTCCTCCGGTGTTCCAGCGTCGCGACATCCAGTTCGCCATGTCGCTGGCAGCAAGGCAGAGCGGCAGCATCACTTACAAGCTGCGTCCCACAGAGCGTGGCGTGTACTCGTTTGGTAAGATACGGGTGTTTGCAAGGTCGTTCCTGGGGCTGGTGATGCGCCGTTACACGTGCGGGGAACCTCTGGACGTGAAAGTTTATCCCAGTTACTTGATGCTCAACCGCTACGAGCTGCTTGCCATGCGCAACAACCTCACCGAGCTGGGCATTAAGCGCATACGCCGCGCAGGCAATAACACCGAGTTTGAACAAATCAAAGACTATGTGCAGGGCGACGATTATCGCACTATCAACTGGAAGGCAAGCGCGCGCCGCCACCAGCTCATGGTCAACGTCTATACCGACGAGCGTTCGCAGCAGATTTATAACGTGATCGACAAAGGCCGCGTCATGCAGCAGGCTTTCGACGGGATGACGCTGCTTGACTACAGCATCAATGCTTCGCTCATGCTTTCATACGTGGCCATTCGCAAAGAAGACAAAGCCGGACTTGTGACTTTCGATGACGAGCTGGATTCTTATATCCCAGCCGACAAGCGTCCTGGCTACATGCAGAACATTCTCGAAGGACTGTATGCACAGGAGACGACATTCGGCGAGAGTGACTACTCATCGCTCTGTGTCAACGTTAACCGCTTGATAAGCAAGCGCAGTCTGCTCGTGCTCTATACCAATTTCTCTGGGGTGGCATCGCTCAACCGCCAGTTGCCTTATCTGCGCCAGCTCAACAAGCGCAACCGTCTGCTTGTGGTGTTCTTTGCCGATGCCGAGCTTGTGGATTATCTCAAGAAACATCCGGCCGACACCGAGGAATACTACCACCACGTCATTGCCGAGAAGATGGCCTACGAGAAGCGTCTCATCGTGAACACGTTGAGGCAGCAAGGCATCTACGCGCTGCTCACCACTCCCCAAAATCTCTCTATCGACGTCCTCAACCGTTATCTCGAAATGAAGAGCCGCAACCTCTTCTAGTTTGCACAGCATGGAATCAATTAAATACATATATAAAATAGGTTATGGTCCGTCAAGCAGCCACACGATGGGACCCAAGGCTGCTGCCGAGCGTTTCAAGGCATTGCACCCAGGAGCAGCGTCTTTCACTGTGTATCTCTATGGTTCGCTGGCTGCGACGGGCAAAGGTCACATGACCGACAAGGCTATCGTGGACGTGCTGTGGGAAAGACCTCTATCAAATGGGAACCCGCAACCGTGTTGCCTTTTCACACTAACGGAATGAAGTTCACCGCACTCGATGCCCAGGGCACCGTGATGGGCGAGAAAACCTATTACTCGATAGGTGGCGGCGACATCGTGGAGGAAGGGCAAGATAGGGTAGAGCACCCCGATATTTACAAACTCCACACTATCAAGGACATCAAAGCATGGTGCCAGCGCACTGGACGCACCTATTGGGAATATGTGGATCAGCATGAAGGCAGCGAGATATGGGACTACCTGCATGAAGTGTGGCAGGTGATGAAGGAAAGCATTCAGCGCGGACTCGAAGCCGAGGGCGTGTTGCCTGGCGGACTGGGTGTGCGACGCAAAGCGGTGAGCTACTACGTCAAGTCGTCGGGCTACACCGGCAGCCTCAAGAGCCGTGGCACAGTGTTTTCCTATGCGCTTGCAGTGATTGAGGAAAACGCATCGGGCGGCAAGATTGTCACAGCACCCACATGTGGCTCGTGCGGCGTGCTACCTGCTGTGCTCTATCACTTGCACAAGACCAAGGATTTCTCCGAGCAACGCATTTTGCGTGCTCTGGCCACAGCCGGCATCTTTGGCAACGTGGTCAAGGCCAACGCATCGGTCTCGGGTGCCGAAGTGGGGTGCCAAGGCGAGGTGGGAGTGGCTTGCGCTATGGCTGCCGCTGCTGCCAACCAACTCTTTGGCGGCACTCCGTCGCAAATCGAGTATTCGGCCGAGATGGGGCTTGAACACCACCTCGGGCTCACATGCGACCCCGTGTGCGGACTCGTGCAGATCCCATGCATAGAGCGTAACGCTTATGCCGCTGCCAGAGCACTCGACGCCAACCTGTATTCAACCTTCAGCGACGGCCAGCACTCGGTGAGTTTCGACCGCATTGTCGAGGTCATGAAACAGACCGGCCACGACCTGCCGTCGCTCTACAATGAAACCTCCCAAGGCGGCCTAGCAGTGATAAAAAAATAAAATCCTAGAGGAACAAGTGTAAGTAGAAGGGTAAGTAATAAGTAGAAGGATAAGTAGAAGGATGAGTAGAAGGATAAGTAGAAGACAGTCGCACGAGCCCCTCCAGTCAGTTCTCGCTTCGGCAAGCAAGCCCCCGTGCCAGCAGCGTCAGCTGCTGGTTCCCGCTGCTGGTCCCGCTATCGGTTCAGTTCTCGCGGTTTCTCCCGCGAGCCTTGTGCCATTGATATTATCCCTTCGAGGTGAGTTCCAGGCCCACGATGCCCACGAGGATGAGCAGGGCGAAAAACATTCTGAGCAGCGATGCCGAGTCGTTGAAAAACGCGATGCCCAGCACGAATGTGCCCACGGCACCTATACCCGTCCACACGATATAGGCCGTGCTCACAGGTATAGTACGCTGCGCCAGGTACAGGAACACACCGCTCAACGCCATACTGACGACGGCGAGCGAGATGTAGGTCCAGAACCGCTCGGGGTGGAGCCCCGAGAGCTTGAACCCTAGCGGCCAGCCCACCTCAAAGACTGCTGCTATTATAAGATATAACCACGCCGACATTATTTTGCTTCGAGATGTTTGAGAATCTGCTCGGCGTGTATCTTGGTCTTGATTTCCTTGGGCGTGAAGATTTTCTCTATAACGCCTTCCTCGTTGACCAGATAGGTGGTGCGCAGGGTGCCCACTGTTCGTCGGCCGCATGCCACCTTCTCGCCCCATGCGCCCAACTGCTGGAGCAAAGTGGTCTCTACATCGGCGATAAGTGGGAATTCAAGCCCTTGTGCGTCGGCAAACTTCTTCTGCAACGCCTGGCGGTCTTTGCTCACGCCTATGATTTCATATCCTGCGGCAGCCAGTTGCTCCTTGTGGGCCTGCAGTGAGCACGCCTCGGCGGTGCAGCCGCTAGTGTTAGCCTTGGGATAAGTGTAAAGCACAATCTTGCGACCACGGTAATCGCTGCTTTTAATCTCACGTCCCTCCTGGTCAATGCCCAGAACTTCAGGTATTTTGTCTCCTACTTGCATTATTCTGTATTGTTATTGTACGTATATGTGTTTCAATAATTAAAATAACGGGAAAGAACCCAAAAAGTCTTTCCCGTTAGATCCTTACTGATTATAGCAATCAGAACTTATAGTTCGCGCCTATGCCGAATACACCCTGGTCAAGGTCCTTCATGATCGAGTGACGGTATTCAAGAGTCACGCCCCAATGATTAGAGAGCTTATACTCAACACCAGCACCAAGGTTCAGACCGAAAGCGTTGTCGTTGAATTTATCCTTGTCGCCTTCAATTCCGTGGTCCTTAAAGAACTTGTCGGCGTCAAACGTAGATCTAGCGTAGCTCAGACCCACGATAGGATAGATGTAGAGCCTCTGCTGGTACAGGTTCACGAGATATTCAGCGTTGAGGTTCATGTCCCACATGTTCACATAGTCCTTTTGGAAGAAGTAGTTCATGCCAAATTCACCACGCACATGGTCGATGGGAGTGTATTGAATACGTGCTCCGACACCGAAATTCTTAATTCCGCTGCCGTAAATGAAATTGGCGCCCACAGCGAAGTCACCCTTATCGACTTGCGCGCTGGCTGCACCCATGCCGAGGATTGCAGCACAAAGGATTGCGATAATTTTCTTCATGATCTTAATGTATTTTAGTGTTATCAGTGATGCAAAGTTACAATAAAATTATTGGTTAGTCAAAAAAAAGAACAAAAAATGGCCGAAAAAGTGCAGTAAACTTGTGAGATTGAAAACTTTTTACTAATTTTGCACTCGATTTCAAGGCAGGCAACAACGCTTTTTCCCGTTAGTCCTGTTCTGTGACCCCTGATCGTTGAAACTTCGATGTTCCTTGTGATGATGCTAAAACCAAGGGCATAAAGCGTAGGACGATATTAAATAGGTTAATCTCACAACCTCTACTCGCAGCGGCTTCTCCCCGGTGCGAATGACTGTGAACGTTAACCCCTGGAATATTGTGCTACAGTGGAGTGCCGAGTAGCTGTCTTGAAATTGAGTTAAATCAAGATTTTAAAACAACATTTGAAGATAACAACGTATGTCTAAAGTTTGTCAAATCACAGGCAAGAAGGCGATTACAGGTAACAACGTATCGCACTCAAAGAGAAGAACCAAACGTAAATTCAACGTTAACGTGTTCAACCGCAAATTCTTCTGGCCCGAGACTGGTCAATGGATCCGCCTCACCGTTTCGGCTGCAGGTTTGCGCAACATCAACCGCATGGGTTTAGATGCAGCTCTCAAGAAAGCAGCTGCTGAGGGTCACTTAACTGAAATTAGAACATTAGAAAAGTAAAAAACTATGGCAAAGAAAGCTAAAGGCGATAGAATTCAAGTCATCCTCGAATGCACTGAACAAAAGGCTAGCGGTGTTCCCGGAATGTCTCGTTACATCACTA
>JAGHSP010000318.1 GCA_018065815.1 Candidatus Sodaliphilus limicaballi
AAAAGGCGCTTCGCTTGAAATCAACTAAAAATTAACAAAAAATTTATTCTTTGTCAACATCCTCATGTTACACAAAAGTGTTAGCAGTTATATACCTGCAAGATGTTGTTTTTTCCCTTTTTCCCATCATTTTAGGTCCAAAACCTAATCAGTATTCCGTGGGGGAAGTCGAGAAGTTTTGGCAAGTTTTGATGCGGTTGCCCTGATTTGGGGGGTGTGAAGTTTGCCTATGATGAAAAGTTTTCGTAACTTTGCAACGCAATAAAGTGTACCCTTAGTTGCGCCGACAGTCGCGTTTTTGCGAAACTGGGTGTAAATAAGGAGGTTGTGTGTTATATTATAATGGATTCACAGATAGCTGATGCTATTATCTCAATGTGATGCGGCGATGTCCCTGCGTGTAAAAAGGGGGATAGGCGTTGCGTTATCGTTGTGCAGTGAATGCATGTTGACGAGAAAATAATAAAAAAAGTATACATTAATTATGGATTTATCAGTATTCGGTATTCAAAGTACGACCTTGGCCGTTACGGCAGCGCTTGCTGGCGTCCTGTTGACGGCTGCTGGCTTGATTATCGCGTGGTTAATAGGGCCACGCAGTTACACCGAGAAGAAAGGCGAACCCTATGAGTGCGGTATTCCCACTCGCGGTGATTCAATGGCACAGTTCCACGTGGGTTACTATCTGTTTGCCATCCTGTTCTTGATGTTTGACGTCGAGACAGTGTTCTTGTTCCCCTGGGCAGTTATCTGCCGTGCGTTAGGTCCTAACGCGCTTGTAGCAGTGGGCACGTTCTTGGTAATTTTGGCATTAGGTCTTGCTTATGCATGGAAGAAAGGAGCGTTGAGATGGAAGTGAAAATCAAAAACATGAAGCATGAGGACTTCAAGGACAATCAGTATATCGACAAGCTGGTTGAGGAGTTGCGTGCCTCAGGAACAAATATTGTAGTGGGCAAGCTTAATGACCTCATGAACTGGAGCATCAGCAACTCACTGTGGCCGTTCTGTTTCGGTACCAGCTGCTGTGCGATTGAGTTCATGTGCCTGGGAGCAGCCCGTTATGACATGGCGCGTTATGGTTTTGAGGTAGCGCGCAACTCACCCCGCCAGGCCGATTATATAATGTGCCAGGGCACAATCACCTATCGCATGGCTCCCGTGCTGAAACGCCTCTACGAGCAGATGGCCGAGCCCAAGTATGTGATTGCGTGCGGCAGCTGCACCGTGAGCGGCGGTCCGTTTACTAGCAGTTACTGCGTGGTGAAGGGTGTGGATACTATCATTCCCGTTGATGTTTATATTCCCGGTTGCCCTCCTCGTCCCGAGGCATTCTTCTATGGCTTGATGCAGTTGCAGCGCAAGATCAAGCTGCAGAAGTACTTTGGCGGCGTGAACCGCAAGGAGAAGGTGAGCGACGAGCTCAAGCTCAAGTATATGGGCGGAGAGAAGAAATAAGACAAAGTTAATCTACCTGACAACTCATTATAATTATATATGGCAGATACAAAAGACAAAATAAGCGCATTGTGCGCTCAAGCACAGTTTGACACCGAGGGCGAGTTCCTGCTGGTGACTGTCGATGACGCGCAATGGCATGCTCTGGCTCAGGCCCTGAAGGAGCAACTGCACTTTGACTACCTCACCGCGGTGGTGGGTATGGACTGGAAGGATTCGCTGGGTTGCGTTTACTACCTGACCAACACCGACACACAGGAGATTATACACGTGAAGGTGGCAACCTCCGACCGCCAGAACCCCATGCTTCACAGCGTGAGCGACTTGTGGGCCGTGGCAAACTACCAAGAGCGTGAGGTCTATGACTTCTTCGGCATCGTGTTTATCAATCACCCCGACATGCGCCGTTTCTTCTTGCGCAATGACTGGGTGGGCTACCCCTTGCGCAAGGATTATGACGCTAGCGAGGAGAAGAACCCCCTGCGCCTTACCGACGAGGAAAACGAGGACTACACCTGCAAGTGGGTGGAGGACAAGAACGGCAAGGTGAAGAAAGTGGAAGGCAAGGTGTTTGAAGACGATGAATACGTGATCAATGTGGGTCCGCAGCACCCTTCTACTCACGGTGTGATGCGTTACCGCGTGTCGCTCGACGGTGAGATCGTGAAGAAGGTGGATGTGGTTTCGGGTTACATTCACCGTGGCATCGAGAAGATATGCGAAGGACTTGCCTATCCCTCGACGCTGCTCTATCCCGAGCGTATGGACTACATGGCTGCTCACATGAACCGCCACTGCTTGTGCCTGTGCATTGAGAAGGCTATGGGCATCGAGGTACCTTATCGTGCCGAACTCATCCGCTTGATGATGGACGAGCTCATGCGCCTGTCGTCGCACTTGTTGAGCTATGGTTGCTTGACCATGGACCAGGGTGCTACCACAGCGTTCTTCTACGGATTCCGCGAGCGCGAGCTCATCTATGATATCTTTGACCGCACTTGCGGTGGCCGCATGTCGATGAGTTACAGCACCATAGGTGGTGTAGTTGCCGATGTTCACGAGGACTTCATCAAGGATGTGCGCCACGCATGCGATACTATCGAGAAGAATCTCAAGGAGTATCACAAGCTGTTCACTGGCAATGTGATTGCAGTGGGCCGTATGAAGGGCGTGGGCATCTTGTCGAAGGAAGATGCAATCAGCTATGCTATCACAGGTCCTTCGGCTCGTGCTACCGGTCTTCACTGCGACGTGCGCAAGACGCAGCCCTATTCGCTCTACAACGAGTTCGACTTTGACGAGGTGACCTATACCGAGGGCGACAGCATGGCTCGCTACATGGTGCGCATGGACGAGATGGTGCAGTCGATCAAGATCTTGCGCCAGGCTTGCGATAAGCTTGAGGCTTGCGAGGGCAATGAGTACTGCGCAAAGGTGCCCAAGGTGATCAAGCTGCCTGCAGGCCACTGGTACCAGCAGGTAGAGGCCAGCCGCGGTGCTTATGGCGTGTATCTGGAGAGCGACGGCGAACCCAAGCCTTTCCAGAAACCTTACCGCATGCACTTCCAGACACCATGCTTCAACCTGGTGGGTATCGTGGACCTCACTTGTCGCGACAACATGATTGCCGACTTGATCACAATCACTGCGTCAATCGACTATGTCATCCCCGACATTGACCGTTAACGTGAATATAGAACTAGATTATTACACATTTATAA
>JAGHSP010000167.1 GCA_018065815.1 Candidatus Sodaliphilus limicaballi
GGTCTAAAAAATCCACTATATATTCAATGAAAAAAATCAGTGAGATCAGTGAGATCCGCGCGGGGAGTTCCATTGGTGAATAGTTACGAGATAGAAGCAACCTTACAGCAATGTGGTTTTTGCGACTTCCCCCACAGGACACAGAGATTATTGTCTTTCAAAAATTAAATAATCAATATTTTATTGCTTTATACTATTGGAACGAGAAAAAATCATTAAATTTGCACAATGGTATAAAACATCTACTTTATGAATGCTAACAATATTGACTTTGTGACATACTGCATCGGTAATTTGTCTCGCCGTCTGCACCTTCCACAACAAGAGGTTTACCGCCGTCTTCGCGATAGCGGAATACTGCATTCATATATCATACCAAGCTATGACGTGCTTCACACCTTCGGCAAAGAATACCTCATGGATGATTTGACCGACTACATGAGAGAGAAAGGAGTTCTTTCATGAAAGTTTACCATTCAAGCACAGTGGTTGTCAACACACCTGACACCAGCCATTCACGGTTATACCTTGACTTTGGTCCAGGATTTTATTTAACAACACTGCATGAGCAGGCGGTTAAATATGCCGAGCGTTTTATTCGTCGCGGCAAGACAGCTATTCTCAATATCTACGAATTAAATGACAATCTATCATCAAATTGGGAAGTAAAACGATTTGAGAAATACGACGAAACATGGCTAGATTATGTCACAGAATGCCGGTCGGGAAGTATTCCTGACAGCAGCGATATTATAATAGGAGGCATTGCCAACGACAAGGTATTTCGCACACTTGATTTGTATTTTGCTGGATACATTACAAAAGAAGAAGCTTTGCATCGTCTTATATATGAAAAAACAAATAACCAAATTTGCATTCGCACGCAAGCAGTGCTCGACAATGAACTAACTTTTCTTGAAAGCCAACAACTATGATAACTCACGACGAAGCGTTTCACGCAATTCTTGAAGCAAAATATGCGCGTATTATCAGTGCTCTAGCTGAGTTGCATTCCATCTCTACAGAGGATGCAATGGACATGTTCTATAATTCCCAAACTTCTCAGTTCATTGAAGAAGGCGTGAGCGACTTGCATTGCCGTAGCGACAAGTATCTTGCCGAGGAAATATGGCAAGAACATACTGAAAAACAGCAACAGTCAAACGGCTGATTTTTATCTTCGGCGAAACCACCCCTAAACCACCTCGGCATAACTGCTATAATTCATGTCGAAAAGTACTCCACGCCCTTCACTTGAGGGGTTCGGGGTTGCGATAGGTGTCGTCGGGGAGATGGTGGATATAGCCTTCATCGACCAGGAATGATAGCATAGAGAGTATCTCGTCCTTGGGGAATGAAAGCGTGTCAATAAGTTCCTTTATCGTGCGCGGCTTGACCTGCGTCATGTAGAGTATTCCTTCCTGCACATCGGTGCTGGTGTGGTCGCCTCGCTTGCGGCGGTCGATGCAGGCATCGCAGTGACCACAGTCGGTGTGCCCATGCTCACCGAAGTAGGCCAGAATGGCTGCCTCACGGCACCGCACGGTGTCGCTTGTGTAGTTGAGCACGGCCTCTACCCTCTCGGTCATGCGCTGCTTGAGGTCTTCGTAAACAGCCTTGGGAAATCGCAAATAACGCGGTTCCTCACGCGATGTGGGGAAGTAGATAAATGGCGTGCGCTTGCGTGGCACGTAATGGAGGATGTGCATGCGGGTAAACTCTAGAAGGCTAGTGTAGATGGTCTCCTGGTCAATGCCGGTGCGATAGGCAATGACATCCTCGTTAATGAACTCATAGTCGGCAAACAGTCCCGTGTAGAGGCGAAGTATAGCCTGTAACACCTGGTCGGCGCCAGGAGTGACAGTGTGCAGGTCGTAGAGTTCGCTCTTGTCGGCCATGATCATCACGCGTGACTGTGTTTCCACTTCTTCAATGAAATTGATGTATCCGGCACGCGAGAGTATGCCCAGCGCGCTGTGGGTGGGCAACACCGGCAACTTGAATGTGCGGCAAAAGAGGTTGAAGTTGAAGTCATACTGGTGGTCGTAGCCTTCTCCCACTCCCACTCCTATGAAGTTGCATGCACGCTCATACACTGTGCACAAGAAGTCCTTGTCAGGAAACGAGTCGTCGATGTGCCGCTTGAGGGTGCGAGCATCGGTGGGAGCCACAAGCAGCACCACAAAGGAACGCTTGCCGTCGCGGCCGGCACGCCCTGCCTCTTGATAGTATTCTTCAAGCGAATTGGGCATGTCGATGTGCACTACCACTCTCACGTCGGGCTTGTCGATTCCCATGCCGAAGGCGTTGGTGGCAACCATCACGCGGCACTCATCGCTTTTCCACTTGTTCTGCTTGTCCTCTTTGTCCTCGACTGCAAGTCCGGCATGATAGTAGTCGGCCGCTATGCCGTAGCGATTGAGTTCCTCACTGATGAGCTTGGTGCGCTTGCGACTGCGCACATAAACGATGCCGGTGCCAGGCACGCGGCTCAAGATGCGCACGGCTTCGGCTATCTTGTCGCTAGTGTGACGCACTACATAGGAAAGATTGTCACGGGCAAAACTCTTGCTGAACACACGCGGCTGCTTGAACTCAAGCCGTTGCATGATGTCTTGCACCACTTGGGGCGTGGCTGTGGCTGTGAGCGCAAGCACGGGAACGTCGGGAAAGAGTTTTCGCACCGAGGCGATGTTAAGGAACGAGGGGCGGAAGTCGTAGCCCCACTGTGAGATACAATGAGCCTCGTCAACAACAATGAGGCACACTGGCATGTGCTTGAGGCGGTCGAGGAAGCTGCGCGAGGCAAGACGCTCGGGCGAGACATAGAGGAACTTATACCCTCCATACATGCACTTCTCATAGGCGCGCTTTACCTCGCCGGCTGTGAGTCCCGCATGGAGGTAGGTCGCCTTGATGCGTCGCGCCACCAGGTTATCCACCTGATCTTTCATGAGCGAAATGATGGGGGTGACCACAAGTGCCAGTCCCTCCATGGCCATGGTGGGCACCTGGAAGGTAATGGACTTGCCGCCGCCTGTGGGCATAAGGCCTAGGGTGTCCTGCCCGCCGAGAACCGACTCGATGATGTCGGACTGTAACGGGCGAAACTCCTCGTAGCCCCAATATTTCTTGAGGATGTCTTTAATTGTTGGTGATGACTTGGGCATCGTCGCTCACTTTTATGCCTTTGACTTGAAGTTGAAGCGTAGTGGAGTTGCGATGCTTGCTCTCCTCGATAGTGTAGCAGATGTCGAAAGGCTTGCCCTCCTTGATATGGTCAAAATATTGCGACATAGTGAATGCAATGCCATTCATGACACGATTGCTCGAGTCATCGACAAGCTCCAGCTTGATGTGCTCCATCTTACGTCCCACTAGTTTGCTTGTACCGAAATCCCTTACGTTGCGAGTCACAAACAGCGGTTTCTGGTTTTCAGGGCCGAAGGGGTTAAAGTAACGCATGTTGCGCAGGAAGTCGTTATTAATCTCGGCAAAAGTGAGCTCGCAGTCCACATCCATCGAGGGAGTCACTTGCTCATCGTCGATGTGCTGCTCCACATACTCGGTGAAACGACGGCGGAACTCGGGAATGTTTTCTTCCTTAAGAGTGAGTCCCACGGCGTTAGTGTGCCCGCCAAAGTTCTCGAGCAGGTCACGGCATGACTTGATGGCTGCATAGACGTCAAAACCGCGCACCGAGCGTGACGAGCCTGTGGCAAAGCCGTTGCTCAACGTGAGCACAACCGACGGTTTGAAGTACAGCTCGGCAAGACGCGATGCAACAATGCCTATGATGCCTTTGTGCCAGTTGGGATCGTAGATGACAATGGGTTTCTTGCCATCGAGATGCTGAATGTGACGCTCAATGATTTCATTAGCCTCGATAGTGATCTGATGGTCAAGTTCCTTGCGGTCATGGTTATACTTGTCGATGCGCTTGGAAATCTCATAGGCCTCTGCCGAATTTCTAGTCACGAGCAGCTCTACCGACTCTTGTCCGCTCTCCATGCGCCCCGACGCATTGATGCGTGGGCCTATCTTGAAAATTATGTCGCTGATGGTTAGCTCCTTGTTGTTGAGTCCGCACAAACGAATGATGCTGCGCAAGCCCACATTGGGATTGTTGTTGAGACGGCGCAAGCCATAGTAAGCCATGACACGGTTCTCGCCTATCAACGGCACGATGTCGGCCGCGATGCTCACAGCCACAAGGTCCAGCATGCTCTCAAGGTCATACATGTTGCTGATGCCATTGCTCATGGCAAAGGCTTGCATGAACTTATAACCCACACCGCACCCCGACAGTCCCTTGAACGGGTAGTTGCAATCTACCTGCTTGGGATTGAGGATGGCCGATGCCGGAGGCAGTACATCATCGGGCACGTGATGGTCGCACACGATGAAGTCAATGCCCTTCTCCTTGGCATAGGCAATCTCATCGATAGCCTTGATGCCGCAGTCGAGCACGATTATCAACTTCACCCCTATCTTCTCGGCATAGTCAATGCTCTGCAACGAGATGCCATAGCCCTCGTCGTCGCGGGTAGGGATGTAATACTCCAGGTTGCTCTTGGAGTAAAAATTCTGCAGATACTTGTAAACCAAAGCCACGGCAGTAGTGCCATCGACGTCGTAGTCCCCAAATATCATGATCTTTTCCTTAGCCCCTAACGCTCTGTTGAGACGGTTCACGGCCTTGTCCATGTCCTTCATTAGGAACGGATCGAGCATTTGGCCTAACGTGGGAGAGAAGAATGCACGCACTTCGTCCTGATTCTTCACCCCGCGCATCACCAGCAGCCGTGCGATAGCAGGGCAATTGGGAAACTGCGTTTCCAACTGCTTGGCTATCTGTTGTTCTTGAGATGTCAGAGGTAAGTAATTCCATTTACTTATCATTTATGTTGTTTTTTATTATGCTAGGGGAACCACGCCGCTCTCTTGCAGCCGTGGATTATATAGTAGGAAATGGCAAAAGGGGTGTCGCGAGGGCGACACACTTGCAGTATATATACACCTTATCATGGAGCATGCGGGGTCTTCGCCCGAACCTCCAAATGGTGCTAACCTAAAATCATGCAAGCACTTAGGCTACGCATCAGGTATCAAAGAACGTCACCAGCAACCCATACAAGCTGCCAATGTTGCCATATTTTCTTACAAAGTTACTTAAAATGATGTGTTTTACAAAGAAGATTTTGCTGATTTTCGTATTCAATAGTATTTTTTCACATTTTTTACACTATCGCGCAACCGTAGGTGGCCATACATCAATGGAACTCCCCGCGCGGATCTCACTGAACTCACTGATTTTTTAATTGAAAATATATATTTTGTGGATTTTTTAGACCTCAGGGAGGTCGTAACTTTGGTTAACTGCTGGTCGCAGACCTGCGGGCTGCCGGTGGGGAGGTAAAGCGTGTAAAACGCGCGGTTGAAGACCGCTACCTCGAAACGTGCAAGGTTGCGGTCTTCAACCGCAGTATAAGTGTTATCGGCTCTATTTGTTACTTTGCAGGATTGTCGATATGAACATCCATCTGCGGGAACGGGAAATTGAGGCCGTTCTTGGGCAGTTCGTTATAGATGCGTTCGTTCACGTTGTAGAACACTGTCCAGTAGTTCTCGTGTGTGCACCACGAGCGAACCACAAGGTTCACCGAACTGTCGGCAAGTTCCTCAAGCGCAACCGAGTTGGGACACATTTCGTTGTGTATTGCCAGCGGTTCCTTATCGAGGATATTCATGATGACCTCACGAGCCTTATCGACGCTGCCGCCATAAGAGATGCCCACACGCCACTCCACACGGCGATAGGGTTCGCTTGAGAAATTATTGATAGTGCCAGTGGCAAGGCCGCCGTTAGGAATCGTGATGCGCTCATTGTTAGGCGTGAGTATCACTGTGTGGAATATCTGTATCTCCTTCACCGTGCCCATCAGGCCTCCGGTCTCGATGAAGTCGCCCACCTTGTAAGGTTTGAGCAGCAGCACCAGCACTCCGCCAGCAAAGTTCTGCAACGTGCCGCTCAAAGCCATACCCACAGCAACACCTGCCGAGGCAAACAGGGCGATGAACGACCCCGTCTCGATGCCCAGGATGGCAATAGTAGTGATTATGAGCAGGAAGAGCATCGACATCTTGAACAGACTGAGCAAGAACGAGTTGAGCGAAGGCTCTACCTTTTTGCGTTCCATCACGGCCTTGAGCAGCTTGTGCACCTTGTTGATGATAAACTTGCCCACATAGAACACTAGCACCGCCGCCAGCACACGCAAGATGAATTCAAACATCATGCCCGACATGCTGGTGATGATACTGCTCCAATCTATACCCACCACGGTCTTGGCGATATTAGAGACCGAAAGGGACTCGGGGTTAGCGACAATAGAGTCAACGGTTGCGGCTACTTTGCCTGTAACATTCTCGATGTGAGACGCTGCCACAGTGTCAACAGGAGCGGCCTCTGGAATTTGCAATAATATATTCGATAAAATCATAATCTACTAACTTCTGGTGGTGCAAAAGTAATAAAAAATGATGATATATGCAACGCGTCCTCACTTATCGCAGGGCAACCGTATCAAAACTTGCCAAAACTTCCCGACTTCCCCCCACGGAGTATTGGATCAGGTTATGGACCTAAAATGATGGGGGGATAGAAAAAAACAGAAACAAACATCTTGTAGGAATATAACTGCTAACACTTTTGTGTATCATGAGGATGTTGACATGCGCCTAAATTTTTTGTTGAATTTTTGTTGATTTCAAGCGAAGCGCCTTTTCTCTTGGGTTGTATTTAGGTGGTGGCGCTGCGCTTGAAATACGCTGAAAATAAGCAGAAAATATAAAAATCTGTTTTTTAGCGAAGGCACAGAGGGCACAGCACAGATTAAGCCAGATTTTCCCATTGATTTGATGCGGTTGCCCCGCACTTATCGCGAGTCACTAACCCATAGGTTCACTGCGAATCTTCCGACGGCTCTATATGTATAAATATGTGTGACTCGCTTCCGAACCGCTCCCGGAGCCTGTGCTCGGCCACGCACGTCATCTCGTGGGCTTCGAGCACCGTGATGTGGGGATTCACCACGACGTGCGCGTCGATAATCACAGCACGCCCGTTGCGCCGCGTCTTGAGCTCGTGCACGTTGTTTATGCCCGCCACACCGCCTATTATCTCGACTATCTCGTCGCGCTCGGCCTGCGGCAACGACGCCTCCATTAGTTCGTCCACCGCATTTTTCACCATCTTTACCGACACGGCAAAGATGAAAAAACTAATCACACAGCCGGCAAGCGGATCCAGGACAACCCACCTGTGCCCCATGAATATGGCACCGGCAATGCCCAGCATCGAACCCACCGACGAGATGGCGTCGGTGCGGTGGTGCCATGCGTTGGCAAGCACAGCCTGGCTATCTACCGAACGCCCCACCCTGGCTGTGACTTGATAGAGAACTTCCTTCACCACAATCGATACCCCTGCCATGTAAAGGGCAATCATGCCCGGCACAGGGAGTTCCTCGCCACGAGCATAGGCAATGATATCGGTCATGCCGCCGTAAAATAGCTTCACCGCCACAAGCATGAGGATAGCTCCCACGAGCAATGTGGCAAGGGTCTCGAACTTGCCGTGGCCATACTCGTGGTCACTGTCGCTGTCGCGCGACGAAATCTTGACAAACAGCATCACGATAAAGTCACTCACCAGGTCAGTGAGCGAGTGTATGCCGTCGGCAATCATCGCGGCACTATGCCCCATCAAGCCAGCCACTATCTTGACGATAGTGAGCAGGCAGTTAGCCACAGCACCAACGAGAGTGATGCGCATTATTCTAAACTCTCGAGTCATAACAAGGGACAAATTTACACATAATCTATCAATAAATAATAATCTTATCGCCAAAAAATCCATTACTACTTCAATTTCTTCCATAAAAAACAGTTTATTTTTTTGGTAATTCAATTAATAGTATTAATTTTGCAGTAATTCGCCACAGTTACAGAGGTAACCAAAGTAGCGATGACATATTATGAAAGCGTTTTTGCTTTATCCTTGTTCTTAAAATCGGCAAAATTTTACACAAAAGGGATAAGCAGCAAGAGACGCCTTCGCATGCCTATATCATACCCCTCCAAGGGGGGCATTAGATATATCGGCAATGCGTGGGAGGCTGTTTATGTTTTGTGGGGTATTTGCCGATACCTAAGGACAGATAAGCGGAATAAGTCCCACGTTTTTTTGTGTATTTACTTCAAAATGAAAAACTGCCACCCTGGGGCTTGATGTCAGTTATTTTATCCGGAAAATCACCTATTTTATTAACCTTTTTAACAAACAACATCATGAGCATCAAATCTTTATTTCTTGTTGTTTTGGCATGCTTCAGTTTGAGTGCGTTTGCCGAAACGCAATTCACAGGTGCCGGCGACAAAGTCACGGCCAAAGACTTCACAGTCAAACCCGGAGAAGGAAACGCTGAAGTAAAACTCATGCTTGAGCGCAAAAGCTCTCTCGACTTCACCAACATTCAGTTCGACATTGTGTTCCCTGTCGACGAGAACGGTAAAGGACTTCATCCCGTCAGGATTGACGGCGAGTATGACGCATGTGGTAACGACATCCCCATGAGTGGCAACACTACTGCCGTATCCTATGCCAACAATTATGACATAACCGAGTTCTTCCCATGCCATCGCGTTGTAGGTGCCAACATGACGAAAACACCCATTGAGGTTAATCCTTGCCAGTTCTACACCCTGAATATCGCTGCCGACGAAGGCATGCTTCCCGGTGACTACCCAATCGTGGTGAAGGGCCTAAAGTACACATCTCTCAGCGACGATGCCTATAGCACCAGCGACGAGCAGGTGGTTTGCATTGTTCATGTGGGATCAGACACCAATAAAGGCGATGTAGTTACTGCACCCGATTTCACAATCAAAGCAGGCGCTACCACAGGCGCTAACGGTGTGCCTTTCACACTGCATCGCAACAATGCATCTAACGACTTCACCAACATTCAGTTCGACCTTATCTTCCCCGTTGATGAGAACGGAAAGG
>JAGHSP010000223.1 GCA_018065815.1 Candidatus Sodaliphilus limicaballi
GTTATAAAAAATCTGTTTTTTTTCCTTTTTATACCATTTTAGGCATAAAACCCCTTATCCAATACTCCGTGGGGGAAGTCGGGAAGTTTTGGCAAGTTTTGATGCGGTTGCCTTGACGAAAGACGAAAAAGGGACCATGCGAGTGCTTGGTCCCTATTTTTACATGAATAAAGTAATGTTGTTATATTGTCTGCTCCACTGGGAGGACCCATGCGCGCAGGCCTAGCTTTGGAGTGGCCTCGTCGAGTGCTTTGAGATGATTCAAGACACGGTCAACCTTCTCGTCGTCGCACATCACAAACATTGCTCCGGCAATCGAAGGCCATGCGTGGCTGCCATAGTGGGGTTCGCCGGTTTTGCTGCCGCGTCCCTGCACCTCTTGCCAAGCAGTGAAGCCGCGACAACCCATGTTGTGAAGGTCGTCAACCAACTGCTCATAGTAGGCCTGGTCAAATGCTATAAATATTGCTTTCATATTGATTATCTGTTATTTTTTACCTAATATGAATTTACTTCTCACGCACCCAAAGTTCCTTGGGCTGCTGCTTTGCTGCCAACTTCTGTGCCCACTGCTTGCGCTTGCGGCGTATGCCGTTGAACGCGAAGATGGTGTAGAGCGACGGCACGAAGAGCAGTGTGAGGATTGTAGAGAATGTGAGACCACCGATCACAGCGAGACCCATGGGACGCCACATCTCTGAACCCTCGCCGCTACCCAATGCCATGGGCACCATACCGAGGATAGTAGTGAGCGATGTCATGATCACAGGACGCAGACGTGACTCACCGCCGTCGATAACGGCACGGCGTATGCTCATGCCGCGCTCACGGTTGAGCGTGATGTAGTCGATGAGCACGATACCGTTCTTCACCACAATACCAATGAGCATGATACCACCGATCATTGACATCACGTTGAGGCTGGTGCCTGTGACGAACAGAATGAGGATGATACCCGAGAACGCAAACATGATTGAGGTCATGATGATGCCAGGATAAGTGAATGACTCAAACTGTGCAGCAAGCACGATGTAAACCAGGATGATGATGAGGATGCCCAGCATACCCAGGTCGCGGAACGAATCCTGCTGGTCCTCGTAAGAACCGCTCAACTGGATGTTAACGCCCTGCGGGATGTCCATCTTGTCGATTTGGGGCTGTGCCTCCTCGATGATTTCACTCATGGGACGATCCTGGACAACGGTAGATACAGTGATGATGCGCTCACGGTCCTTACGCTCGATGGTGGGAGGAGTGAAACGCTCGACAACAGTACCCACTTCCTTGAGTCGGATGCCTTGTCCGCGGTTGTTGTAGAGCAGGATGTTCTCGATGTCCTCGAGACTCTGGCGGTGCTGCTGGTCATACATCACCTTGATGTCATACTCGTCACCGTCCTCGCGGAAGTAACTTGCGGTACTACCGTTGATGCGCGAACGCAACGCTGTGGCAGCAGTGCTTGAGTTGAGGCCGTAGATAGCCAGTTTCTCGCGGTCGAAGTCCACCTGGTATTCAGGCTGGTAGTCCGAGCGGCTGATGTTGATGTCGGCAGCACCCTTGATGCCGCTGAGCAGTCGTTTGAGTCGCTGTGCAGTGCTATCGGTCTTCTCGAAGTCATATCCGTAGATCTCGTAGTTGAGTGTTGCCTGTCCGCTCATGCCCTGTCCGCGGCTACCGCCCACGTTGACGAGAGCCTTCTTGAACTCGGGATAGTGCTTGAGGTCTTCACGCATGAGACCGGCGATTTCCACGATTCCGCGGTCACGCTCGCCGGGGTTGACAAGGCGGATGTTCATCGACACGATGTGCGAGCCGTTGCTCTGCATCGACGCAAATGTGTTGTCGCTGCTAGCCTGGCCCACGGTGTAGTTGAACACCTTGATTTCGGGGTATTTCTCCTTCCACTCCTTGAACAGGCGTGAAGTCACCTCCTTGGCAACCTCAACACGTGTGCCGATGGGCAGCTCGAGAGTGACACCAAGGCGGCTGTTATCGCTCACGGGGAAGAACTCGCTACCCACATACTTGGCAAGACCCATAGTCAGGACAAACACAACGAGAGCCGCGATAGTAGTCTTCCAGCGGTGAGTGACGCACACATGGAGCAGGCGTGCATAGACCTTGTCGATCTTGTCGAGCACTCGCTCGATGGGAGCATACACCTTGAGGAAGAACACACTCTGGTTGGCCTTGGTCTGCAAGCGCAGCATGCGGCTACACAACATGGGAGTGAGCGAGAGTGCAGCAGTGGTAGAGATGATCATCATGATGGTAACCATCCAACCGAGCTGACGGAAGAGCACACCGGTCATACCAGTGACCAGAGTGAGCGGGAAGAACACCGCAATGAGGGTGAGAGTAGATGCGACAACCGAAATCGCCACCTCGTTAGTTCCATGCACGGCAGCCTGCTTGGGATCGGCACCACGCTCGATGTGGGTGGTCACGTTCTCGAGCACAACGATCGCATCGTCCACCACCATACCGATAGAAATTGACAGTGATGACAGTGACACGATATTGAGGGTGTTGCCCGTTGCATAGAGATAGATAAACGAAGCGATGAGCGAAATGGGGATGGTGAGCGTGATGATGACAGTAGCACGCCAGCGTCCCAGGAAGAAGAACACCACGATGACCACGAAGAGCAATGCGTAGAGCACTGTCTCGGCAAGCGATGCGATGGTGTTGCGAATGTTGTCGCTAGTATCGACGATGTAGTCGAGCTTGATGTCGCTGGGCAGACCCTTCTGGATTTCGGGAAGGATTTTCTGAACCTTGTTAGAGATTTCCACCGAGTTGGCACCGCTCTGCTTCTGCACGATAATCATCGCGCCCTGCTTGCCGTCGTTGAAAGCCTCCTGGGCGCGCTCTTCGAGTCGATCCTCGATGCGAGCCACGTCGCTCAGGTGAACCACGCCGCCTGTGGGCGATACACCCACCACGATGCCAGCCATCTCGCTGGGATCCTTGAACTCGCCCTGCACACGCAGCGCGTAGGTCTCGCTACCGATGTCGAAGTTACCGCCTGGAATGTTGCGGTTCTCGGCACCGATGAGTGCAGCGATGCCCTCGACGCTGAGGTTGTAGGCCTCCATGCGCACGGGGTCAAGATAGACGTAGATGGCGCGCTTGGGAGCACCGGCGATTGACACCGAACCCACACCATCCACACGTGCCAGGGGATTGGCAACATTCTCGTCGAGAATCTTATATAGACCCGGCATACTCTCGTCGGCCTGCGCCGAGAGGAGCACGATGGGAATCATGTCGGTACTGAACTTGAAGATGACGGGGTTGCCAGCATCGTCGGGCAAGAAGCTGCGAATCATGTCGAGCTTGTCGCGCACGTTGTTGGTGAGGTCATCAATGTCGTAGCCATACTCAAACTCCAGGGTGATGATAGAGATGTTCTCCTTAGAGTTAGAGGTGATGTGCTTGAGGTGCTCAACCGAGTTGAGCGTGTTCTCGAGCGGACGAGAGAGGTTCTGTTCAATATCCTGCGCACTTGCACCCTCATAGGACGTCATGACCATGATGGTATTGGTGTCGATGTCGGGGTACAAGTCGATGGGGAGCTTCTGTAGTGAGAACAGACCGATGATTGTCACCGCCACAAAGATGAGGATGACCGTTACCGGGCGTTTCACTGAACTTGAATATAAACTCATAGTAGTGTGTTACTTATTGGGTTAATACCACGGTTTGACTTACTTGCTGTTGTCGAGTTTCACCTTTGCGCCGTCGTTGAGGCGAGACTGTCCGCTCACTACAACCTGTGCGCCGTTAGGAAGACCGCTCAGAATCTCGTAACGGTTGCCCAGACGTCGTCCGAGCTCAACCTGTGTGAACTTCACTGTGCCGTTAGAGTTGTAAACATATACATAGCGCACGCCGCTACCGGTCTGCTTCTGCACTGCCTGGTCGGGAACCACGACACTCTGCTGCGAACCGAAGTTGAAGTTGACGCGTGCAAACATGCCCGAGTGAATCTTGTTGCTGGTGTTGGCGATTGTAACCTCAACCTGGAAAGTGCGGCTTGCAGGGTCGATCGAGGGGTGGATGAGGTAAACCTTTCCGGCAAATTCCTCGTCGCCATAGGTGTCGAGCTTAACCACAACGGGCATGTCCTGCTTCACCTTGGGGAAGTCGCTCTCGTTGACGTTGACGATGACCTTGAGGGGCTGCTGCTGCTCGATGACGAGGATGGGCAGTCCGGCAGGGAGGTCGCCGTTGTTGTAATTCTTTTCAGTGACAACGCCGCTCACGGGTGAAGTGAGAACTGTGTTCTCGCCCATGGTGCTGAGCATGCGTTGGCTCGACTGGATGGCGCGTGCCTGTGCATCGTAAGTAGCCTGGAGTTGATCCACAGCCTGCTGTGTGCCGCCACCTATTTTCACGAGTTCCTTTGCGCGGTCGAGGTCACGCTTGACATTGGCAAGCTGAATGCGCTGCTGGTCGATGGAAGCCTGCTGTGTGGCAATGTTCACGTCGTCGAGGACAACAACGCTCTGTCCTGCACGCACGGTGCTGCCCACATCCACGAGGATGCGCTTGATGCGGCTGCCGTTGTTAGAGGCGATGTTGTTGGTCTTGAACGCCTCGACAGTGGCAGTGTACTCGCTGGTGAGTGTCACAGTCTCTTGATAGACCGACTGTACCTTAACCATGGGCAGTTCTTCTTCCTGTCCTTTCTTGTCGTCTTTTCCTGTGCAGGCAGCCAGCATGGTTGCGGCCATAGCCAGGAGGATAAATTGTTTTGTCTTCATTATATAATGTTTTGTTTTGTTATTATCAAAATTAAAGAGGATTAAAGAGGATTAAAGAGGAAAACCTAAACTTTTAAACTCTTAAACTTTTAAACTCTTAAACCTTTAAACTCTTAAACCTTTAAACTCTTAAACCTTTAAACCCTTA
>JAGHSP010000025.1 GCA_018065815.1 Candidatus Sodaliphilus limicaballi
TCTTCTCTTGGAACAATTCAAAATCTTCCAAATCTTAAAACGGTTGATCTTAGTGGTAACAGTATTGCTTCTCAGACTATCACTAACTGCCCTGCGCTGGAGACAGTGGATGTGTCGGGCAATGCTAAAGTGACCTACGTATCTATCACTAACAGCAACCTCACTTCTATCCCCACTATCAATGGTGATAACTGTGCTTTGCTCAAGACTCTGGTCCTTGATGGCAACCAGTTTAGCGACATTCCTGCTGTTGGTGGTCCTTTCACTTGCCTCTCGCTGCAGAGCAACAATTTCCCCGCTGTTTACACCCTCACCGGCAACACCCTCGAGGGTCTTGATCTGGGTAACAATGGGTTCACTTCGCTCACTGTTGAGAACAGTGCAATGAGTGCGTTGGCGCTTGGCGGCAACGCTGACCTCACCGAGCTCCACCTGCACGGCAACGACAACCTCACCAAGACCGCTTCGGCTACTGGCATCAGTGCCGCACAGGGCCTTTACATCAAGGGGCTGACTGCTCTAAAAGTGCTCGACATCGAGTACAGCAACTTCAGCCAGCTGGGTCAAGAAAATTCAACTGACGGCTGTACAGGCATTGAAGTACTCAAAGCAGCTAACAACAAGTTTACCACCTTCAGTAACGCATATAAAACCTTTGGTTCTTCGGGCGATAATGGCTATCGTCCTGCAAATTCTGCCCGCAGCAGCCTTGAGCATCTCACAGGCCTCAAGTACCTAGACCTGAGCAACAATCTGCTCCAAGACTCGCTCCACCTGCACAAGAACACCCTGCTTGAGACTCTCATCGTGCGCAACAACCGCACCATCACCGAGAATAGCGACAACAGCGTTGTGAAGAAGCAATTCCACACCCCCGGCGACCCCGGAGAGTTCAATGATACCGTCGGCTTGCGTATGCTCAACCTTATTTATAATAAAGAGCTTAAGTATCTCGACATCAGTTACACTGGCATCCACCATTTTGCACGTGACGGCCGCCTCGACAAGTTCAAAGAGGACTACTATATGGCCAACTTTGCAAAGCGTGGTAATGAAACAGCCAAGAATCGTGAGCCTCACTACCTGCTCATCACAAACTGCAATAAGCTTGAGGAGTTCTATGCCGATTACAACGGCATGAAGTCGGCTGCGTTCATCAAGAACTTTGAAGGACAAGGATTCAATTATCTGAAACGCATCAGCATGATCGAGACACGTGGTCAGGACTCTTACGCCATGCAGGGGTCATGGAACCCCAATGGTAAGGACGGCTGTCCTAATCTGGAATACATCAACGTTGCAAACAGCGACCTTGACTCAATAGGTGTTACCAATAACAAGAACCTCAAGTATCTCAATGTGTCAGGTAACTGGACTAAGAATAACTGGTCACACTGGAGCAGCACCGGTGTGGGCCACACCCTTAATCTCAAGGGCTGTGATGCTCTCGTTGAATGTGTTGCCGATGATTGCCCCCACTTGGTTATCGCCCAGGCCAACGACAAGACTAATCTCACTTCGCTGTCGCTGAACAATAACCCCGAGCTCAAGCAGGTTTATGTTCCCAACACAGGTCTGGCACGCATCGACGCTGAACCTTACGGTCACCCCGATCCCAACCCCGACACTCGCACTCAGCAGGCTGTGGGCAACCTGGGTCTTGCTGGCCTCAACACCGCTGCCAGCCTTGAGTTGCTCTACTGCGAGAACAACAGCAACCTGGGCAATGTTAACCTCTCGAGCAACACTGCACTCAAGTACTTGCACGCTTATAACAACCCCAACATGACATCGGAGCTCAACCTCAAGCCCAACACAGCCCTCAAGAGCGCATGGGTATCGGAGAGCAACCTCACCAAGCTTGAGCTCAACAGCGCAGTGCTCGACACTCTCAAGTGCTATGACAATGCTGCTCTTGCAGCGCTCGACGTTACCGAAAGCCCCGCGCTGCGTTATCTCGACCT
>JAGHSP010000185.1 GCA_018065815.1 Candidatus Sodaliphilus limicaballi
GATATGGCAAAGTTACAAATAAAATCTGCAATCTCACTCCTTTCGGCGGCATTTTTTTTGTCCTTGACATGTTTGACAAACATCTGGGCTGGCTGATCGACCATAAGCTGGGCAAACGGTCGCAGTTCAGAGGATTTCAGTACAGCGAGATCTTCCGTGCCATGTTCAGCATCTGCTTCTGCGGCGGCCTCGATGTGCATGGGATGCAGGCCTATAACGCCCAAGATCCCACCAACACACTTTCGCTGACCATCTACGCACGCGAGTACTTCGCCCGCGTCAAGATGTTCCTGGACATCATGACCGGCAAGCAACCCACAACCCTCGCAAGATCGGCTTCCAGCCACTCTTAGCCCCCACACTATTTTCCTCAAAATCGCCTCGACATAATTAATAGAACCCATCTAAATAAGTTTTTTAGATGTTTCAGAGATTGACTTTCGTGAAATTTTCACTACCTTTGCAGTGTAGTTTATTTTGCACGCGTGTGCGCACTAGTGAAGTAACACGAAAATTATTAGATTTATGTCAATAGATACAATTCTCTCGCAAGCTACCGCTCAAGCGGTTAAGGCTCTTTACGGCGTTGATTTTCCCGCCGATAAGATTGTCCCCCAAACTACCCGCAAGGAGTTTGAGGGCAACCTCACTATCGTTGTTTTCCCCTTCCTCAAGGCTTCGCGCAAGGCTCCTGTGGTTACCGCCCAGGAGATAGGCGAATGGCTGGTTGCCAACTGTGACGCGGTTGAAAAATTCAATGCGGTGCAGGGCTTCCTCAACATCACCATACGCCCCACCTTCTGGACTGGCGTGCTCAACAACATCGCTGCCGACCCCAACTTTGGCTTCGTGCCAGTGACCGAGAACAGCCCGCTGGTGATGATTGAGTACTCATCGCCCAACACCAATAAACCCCTTCACCTGGGCCACGTGCGCAACAACCTGCTGGGTTACAGTCTCTCGCGCATCATGGAGGCTTGTGGCAACAAGGTGGTGAAGACCAACATCGTGAACGACCGTGGCATCCACATCTGCAAGTCAATGCTTGCATGGCTCAAGTGGGGCGAGGGCGTCACTCCCGAGAAAGTGGGCAAGAAGGGCGACCACCTCATCGGCGATTTCTACGTGGCATTTGACAAGCACTACAAGGCCGAACTCAAAGAACTCATGGCAAGCGGCATGACCGAGGAAGAGGCCGAGAAGAATTCTGCCCTCATGGCCGAGGCACGAGCTATGCTCAAGAAGTGGGAAGAGGGCGACAAGGAAGTGCGCGACCTGTGGGCAACGATGAACGAGTGGGTATATGCCGGATTTGACGAGACCTACAAGCGCATGGGTGTGGGCTTCGACAAGATATATTACGAGAGCAACACCTATCTTGAGGGTAAGGAAAAGGTGGAAGAAGGTCTCGAAAAGGGCATCTTCTACCGCAAAGAGGACAACAGCGTGTGGGCCGACCTCACTGGCGACGGACTCGACCACAAGCTCTTGCTGCGCAGCGACGGCACATCTGTGTATATGACCCAGGACATAGGTACCGCAAAGCTCCGCTACCAGGACTATCCCATCGACCAGATGATATATGTGGTGGGCAATGAGCAGAACTACCACTTCCAGGTCCTCTCGCTGCTGCTCGACAAGCTGGGCTTCAAGTGGGGCAAGGACTTGATTCACTTCTCATACGGCATGGTTGAGCTGCCCAACGGCAAGATGAAGTCTCGCGAAGGCACCGTGGTTGATGCCGACGAGCTCATGGACGAGATGATAGCCACAGCACGCAAGATGAGCAGCGAGCCAGGCCGCCTGCAAGGCGTGCCCGAGGATGAGCGCGAGAACGTGTTCCGCATCATCGGCCTGGGCGCACTCAAATATTTCATCCTCAAGGTTGACCCGCGCAAGAACATGCTGTTCAACCCGCAGGAGAGCATCGACTTCAACGGCAACACAGGTCCCTTCATCCAGTACACCTATGCCCGCATCCAGTCGCTGCTGCGCAAGGCCGAGGAAGACTTCAACGCCGCCAATGTGAGTGCAGTTGAGCCTGGCGAGAAAGAGACATCGCTCATCCAGCGTCTCAACAACTTTGCAGGCACAGTGCTTGACGCCGGACGCAACTACAGCCCCGCCATCATTGCCAACTACACATTTGACTTGGCCAAGGAGTTCAACCAGTTCTACCACGACTGTAGCATCCTCAAGGAAGAAGACGCCACCGTGCGTGCCTTCCGTCTCAAGCTCTCGGCAACCGTGGGCGCAACCATCAAGCGCGCCGTGTCACTGCTGGGCATGGAAGTCCCCGAGCGCATGTAAAACGACATACAAACATCCCCAGACAAAAAATCCCGAGGTTCTCATCCCCCGGGATTTTTTGTAGTTCATTGGAGCCTCCAAAAAGAAGAACTCCTTAAAACGGCACGGCCACCCCCACAGGCACTCGTCTCACTCCTTAGGTGGGGGGGGGTATGTACCCAAAGCAAGCTTTGTGCGTGTTGGCTTTCAGCCTCTCATTGTTAATATATTTTCAAGTAAAAAAATCCGCAAGATTAGTGAGATCCGTGCGGGGGAGTCCTCAAAAAAGTTATTGGAGAATAATTACAATAAAAGTAAGCCTCCTTAAATATTACAACTGAGGCTTCAACCTCATTCGGTCGAAGCCCCAGTTTTGTGATTTTGTTATCATCGGTTACCAGATGATGGCGCGGTCGTCGGGGGTGCGGTACATCTTGTCGCCCTCTTTGATGTTGAATGCCTTGAAGAACTCGTCGATGTTGCGCAGTGTCACGTTGACGCGGTTGCGGCCTATTGAGTGGGGGTCGCTCTTGGTCTGCTGGAAGATGGCCTCATCGGTCATGTTGTCGGCCCAGATGCGTCCATAGCTCAAGAAGAAGCGTTGTGCAGGTGTGAAGCCGTCAATCTCCTTGCCGTCGGTGAACTGCTGTGTCTTGCAGAATGCGTCAAACGAGATGGTGATACCACCCTGGTCGGCGATGTTCTCACCCAGTGTGAGGTGACCGTTGGCGTGCTGATCCTTAACGACGATTACCTCGTCGAACTGTGCTGCGAGCTTCTCGGCTGCTGCCTTGAACTGCTCGGCATCCTTCTCGCTCCACCAGTCGCGCATGTTGCCTTCGTTGTCGAAGTTGCGTCCCTGGTCGTCAAATCCGTGGGTCATCTCGTGGCCGATTACCACACCGATTGCACCATAGTTGGTGGCATCGTCGGCATTAGCATCGAAGAAGGGAGCCTGGAGGATTGCAGCGGGGAAGCAAATCTCGTTGGTAGTGGGGTTGTAGTAAGCATTGACAGTTTGAGGAGTCATTCCCCATTCGTCCTTATCGACGGGCTTGCCCCACTTGTCGAGGTTGCGCTTGGTCTCATAGATTGACGCAGCCTTGATATTGTCGAAGAGGGTTGCCTTGGGGTCAACGGTGAGGCCGCTGTAGTCGCGCCACTTGTCGGGGTAGCCAATCTTCACGGTGAATGCATTGAGCTTGACGAGGGCGTTCACCTTGGTGCTGTCGCTCATCCATGTGAGGCTAGCGATGTGAGCGGCGAGCGACTTGCGCAGATTGCTGATGAGCTTGAGCATTTTCTCCTTGCTGTCGCCAGCAAAGTACTTGTTCACATAGAGTTCGCCCACGGCCTCGCCCAGCAATCCGTTGGGCACACCCAGTGCACGTTTCCAGCGAGCCTTGCGTTCCTGCTGTCCGCTCAGTGTGCGACCGAAGAAGTCGAAAGCGGTTTCGCCTATTTCGTCGCTCATGTAGCCAGTAGCGCTCTTGATGATGAGGCCGCTCATGTAGTCCTTCATCTGTTGCTCGGTGAGGTTAGTCATCAGGTCGTTGGCCACAGCCATCACCTTGGGCTGCTCGAGGATAACCCAGTCCATGTCTTTCACGCCCATGAGGGTGAAGTACTGGCGCCAGTTGATGGCGGGATAGTCGGCCTGGAGCTGGTCCACGGTGCGGATGTTGTAGAGCTTGGTGTAGTCGCGTGCTTCGGCGCGGCTCATCTTAGCCTCGGCAAACTTATACTCGATGTCGTAGATGGTCTTGGCAGCGCGCTGTGCGTCTTTCTTCTTGTAACCACACAGCATGAAAATCTTCACCAGGTAGTCCTTGTAAGCAGCCTGTATTTTCTTGCTATCTGCGTCGGTGTTGAGGTAGTAGTCACGGTCGGGCAGTCCGCTTGTGCCGCCGCTCATCCACATGGCGTTGTAGTCGCTGTTCTTGAGGTCGGTCTCCACGCCGATGCCGAAGAAAGGATTGGCAACAGCTAGATGCTGCTTGGCGATGAAAGCAGTTAGGTCGGCTTTTTTGAATGCAGCCACTTCGGCTAGGTCGGCCATGATGGGAGTGGCGCCCTCGCGGTTGAGGCGAGTGCTGTCCATAGCCATCTTGTAAAGGTCGCTCACCTTCTGTCCCACAGTGCCGGGTGCGTGCTCGGTCTTGGCCAGGTCAAGGAACAGGTCGCGCAACTGTTGGCGGTTCTTCTCGGCCAGGTCGTCAAAGACGCCGTAGCTCGAATACTCCGGTTTGAGGGGGTTGGCCTTCATCCAGCCGCCACCTGCATACTCATAGAAATCTTCACCAGGAGATACCGACAGGTTCATGTCGGCGCGGTTCACACCCGCAACGGGTGTCTGGGCGTTAGCCTGTCCTGCCACTGTAATGGCAGCCACTGCAATAATGCTTGAAATCTTTTTCATATTATAATTGTTATTGATAATAATTCAATCAAATTTAGTCTATATCCATTAGACACAGCCTTGGCATAAAAAACTACAAATTCAGTGTCTGAAATTGCATTCTAGTGACGCAACACCACATTGTGCATGCAAAATTAGTGAATATTCCGCACATATTCAAAACCAGTGGTGAGTAAATGAAAACGGGACATTCAAAAACATCTAACTATTCCGTTTGCTACTTCCCCCATAGAGGTGTTTTCCCTTTTGTCCTCCTATCTGAATCACAGATTAAGCAGAAAAAATGTTTCTTTAGGGAATTCCTGGCGAGATTAAGCAGATGGTGGTGGCGCTGCGCTTGAAATACACTGAAAATAAGCATAAAATAAAAAATCTGCTTAATCTGAAATAAAATTCCCTTATTTCTGTGTAATCTGTGTTTTTGGGATTTAGTGGTTGAAGGCTGCTATCAGAATATTAATGCCACCTAGTGTTGAAGACTGGGTGGCAATTAATTTGTATTGTTGACTTCTTACTCGTCGATTTCTTCGTTGATGGGGATTTGGCGCTTGAACACTTCTTTGAATGTGATGAGTGTCTCGCTGCGGCCTAGGCCCATTTTGAGGAACTTGTCATGAATGACTGCCAGCAGATGGTCGTTGTTCTGTGCATAGAGTTTCACAAACATGTCGTACTTGCCTGTGGTGAAGTAGCACTCAACTACCTCGGGGATAGCCTTGAGGCGGTCAACAACCTCATTGAACTTGGAGGGGTCGTTGAGGAAGAAACCTATGTAGGCGCAGGTGTCATAACCTACTGCCGAGGGGTTGATGAGGGTGATAGAACCATTAATCACGCCCATGCTGTACAACTTCTGGATGCGCTGGTGAATTGCTGCACCGCTCACGTTGCATGAACGGGCAATCTCCAGATAAGGCTTGCGTGCGTTAAGTGATAACATTTTCAGGATCTTGAAATCCAGTGAATCTAATTTTGAGTTAGCCATAATGAGATCTGATATTTAGAGTTAATTATTTGTCTTGTCTAGAATTACTCGCAGTGCAAATAATTATTGTTATTTATTGAAAATTTATTACAAATTGTGCTTGTACTAGTGCATGCATATACTATTGCATAGCATGCACGTTGTATTTCGCAAACAAAGATACATAAAAAAACTGAAACTGGTAATAATTTGTAACAAAAAAACGTCATTTATCACTATTTTTAGTAAACTGACACATTGAAACCTAATTTGATAAATACAGTGATAGTTTGTGGCAGGTATTGATATTCAACAAGTTGCATATAATACAACCAAAGTACTATTAACATTGTTTTGATGTAGTAAAAAAACGCGGATTTGACGTTTTAAACATGACGTTAATAGCGAAATCAAAAACGTTCCATTTGTGAAGTTGTCACAAGCAGCACGTTGTTACGTGACGATAATAAAGTATAAAATGACTCGCCTGCAGTTCTTGTGGGATGCAAGCGAGTTCTGTTATCTTTGATACGGTCTTGCCGTAAATCATATCATCTCTATAACGCCTCGCACATTTGAATTTCACCGAGAGGCTTAACGAGAACTAGTGATGCGAAAATACTAACAAATTCTTATTTGTGCAAATTTTTTATGTAAAATCTTGCGTTTTGGGTCAAAATATGTGTAAAATCAAAATAAATCAGCAATTTTTGAGGCAAAAGAGTGTGATTGCCAGTTCTGGTTTGCTGTGTCCCGTGGTTGGGATATGTGCTTATGCGCATGGCTTGGTTTCAGTTGGCAAACTGGCGTGTGATGGTCATTTGCAGCGCTCCGTCATAGCTGATCTCGGCGCGGGTAATGCGTCCGCGTGTGTCGATTGTGTAGTTCACTTTGCGCTCGTGCACTACAACGCCGTCCTGTATTTCGTTAATGCCAATGAGAAATCTCTTCTGGGTGGCGCTGTCATAGTCATACAGATAGCGGTAAACCTTGCCTGCGGTCTCTTCACGGATGATGTAGCCGTCGTTATACACCAGCGTGCGCACCGACTTGCCGGCCTGTGACACCAATTTGCTCAACGAACCATACTCGTTGTAGGTGTAAGACCACTTGCTCTCGTCGATGGCTATCGATTGCAGTTTGTCGTTGTCGTCATAGGTCACCACGCTTGTGCTGGGCTTCTCGTCTTTCATCTTGCAAGTCTTGAGGCTGTAGCCGTGCAGGTTGTCATAGCCGTAGGTGTAGGTAGCCACACGTGAGTTGCCCTTGCTGCCCATGACGCTCTGCTCGATGAGCAATCCCTTGTCGTTGAAGACAAAGTAATTGTCGCGAGGCTTTGCCCCGTTGGCAAACTCGATGTGCTCGTTCACCCTACCGGTGCAGCCGTTGAAGCCGATGTCCATGTGCTCATAGCGGAATGAGTGCGTGGGGTTGTTCACCAGATTAGCATAAAACAAGCGTATGCGAGGCTCGTGGGCTGTGTTCTCTTCGATATATTGCACGAGTCGGTCAAGTGTGGTTTCCTTGTTACAGTAAGAGACCACAATGGCGTTATCGCGATTCTTGCGTGCCTGCTCGATGTAGAACGACTCGGGGTAGTTGTTGATGAAAATATCCCATGCATCCACTGTGCCTAGCTTGCGTGCAGTGTTATAGGCCGTGCGTTCTTCCTGACGCACGTTGGTGGGTTGTGTGTCTTCGGTCTGGGCAGCCACGGGCAGTGCCATGCTTGCCGCTGCCAGTAATGATAATAGTGCTTGACGTTTCATGATTTTTTTTGAGAATAATCAGGGTTTTACTTGTTGGCGCGGCTCAATAGACGCAGGATGTAGAGGAACAGGTTGATAAAGTCGAGATAGAGTTCCAGGGCGCCTATTGTTGACACTTTGCCTGCCATACTGGGATCGGTCATCGATGCCATGCGTTTGATCTTCTGGGTGTCCCATGCTGTGAGGCCAATGAAGATGATCACGCCGGCAATCGAGATGATGAGGTCCAAGACGCCGTTGCCCCAGAAGATGTTAACGACCGAAGCAATGATTACGCCTATGAGTGCCATGACGAGGAACGACCCCAGCTTGGAAAGATCCTGGCGGGTAACATAGCCGTAGAGCGACATGGCGCCGAAGGTGACTGACGTGGTGACAAATGCCAAGCCGATGTTGCCTATCTCATATGCGAAAAATATCACGCTGAGGGTGAATCCGTTGACGAGAGCATAGAGGAAGAATAGCGATGTGGCCACAAGGGTGCTTATCTTGTTGATAGCAGCCGAGATTGCCAGTACCAAGCCCACCTCGACAATCATCAGTCCGTAGAACAGGAATGGACTGCTCAAGATGAACTCTGACACGGCGGGAGTGATGGCTACTCCAAAACTTGTGATGGCTGTGATGATGAGGCCCAGGAACATTTTCCCGTAAACTTGACGCATAACCTTTGCTACGTAAGATTGCAGCGACTGCACACCATGCGATGCCTCTGCATAGGTGCCTGGGTAAGTGTTAGAATAGTTGTTGTTCATATCAAATTTATTTTTACAGTTGCAAAATTAATGTATATCTCTCATGTGACAAAAATATATCAGCATTTTTCGTGCCAAATAAATCGCAATAATTATCGTTCAATGCTGAAAAATTGTTAACTTTGCGACAACGTAGTTACTTCACGCTTTCAAGAACGTATGAAAATAGAAGAAATAAAGAAACTTGCTCTTGATAAATACCGACAATTCAAGACCTGGCAGCAAGAGCCTGTGCAGTTTCATGTAGATGACATGAATGAAAGCACGTGCCTGTGCTGCGGCACTGAATACCGCGGGCACTATTGCCCTGCCTGCGGGCAGACGGGCAAGATCAAGCGCATCTCGTGGAAGTCGGTCATGACCGGCGCTGCCGACGTGTGGGGACTGGGGTCGCGCAGCATGCCGCGCAATGTGTGGCACTTGATTTTTCGCCCCGGATACCTCATTGCCGACTATCTGGGCGGGCGAAGGCAGGTTTACTTCCCGCCGTTCAAGATGCTCTTCCTCATGGTCACGCTGGTGGCGTTGCTCAAGCACTACGCAGGATTTGAAGAGAACTTTGACGATGCCGCAGCCGCAGCGCGCGGGGTGAATCTGACGGTCATTGAGATTATTAAGTTTGTCATGGAGCACCGCATACTGGCTACGCTGTCGGTGATTATGCTCATGGCATTGATCGTGAGGCTGTTTTTCGGTGCCGACAGGCGCACGCAAAACACCAACCTGTGTGAGTGCATCTATACCCAGGTGTGGATAATGAACCAGATGCTCATCATCTCGGTGTTGTTTAACCTGCTGAAAATAGTTACCGGGGCTTATATCGAGAACCTCGAATGCGTTGTCTTGCTGGGCATGATGTGTGCCACTTACAAGCAGCTTTTCGGGCTAGGGTGGTGGTCCACGTTGTGGCGCACGGTAGTGATGTTGTTGCTCACGCTGGTTGTGTACGTTGTGGTTATCCTGCTTTTCGTTTTGATCATCGAATTTTCTAGGCACATATAAACTGGATAAAAATAAATGGCAACGCTTCACCCGGTGGCAGCAACAGTCGCCGGAATATACAATGACCAACGCTGCTGTCGAATGTCTCAACTGCGGCACGTCCTATCGCGGTAACTATTGTCCCAGTCGTTAATGTTCTATTACGGCATGTAATAGCGTGAAGTATATAGGCCAAAATTCCCTCTGCCGAAAATGAGGGTTTCCCGTAATGATAACCCCGCACATTCTGTGAGCTTTTACGCCTAGAATGTGCGGGGTATTTAACATGCAAAGGTTGGATTTCTCTATTTCTTGATGGGTGAGTTCTGGCGGTTGATGACGATGATGTCGGCGGTGTTGGTTGCGCCGGTGGTGCCTTCGTTCTCGAATGTTCCGCTCACGCGGTATAGTCCTCCGGGCACACGTCGGCCGTAGTTGTCCCGGAGGTCCCATGTGACGGGGAATGAGGTTGCCGCAGTGCTCCACACGAGGTGTCCCATGGCGTCGTTGACCTTGATGCTGACAGGCGCGAGGGGATCCTGCGAGGCGTTGATAGTGGCCTGTGTGGTTGCCGGTTGCTGGGCAACGGTGAGCTTGACTGTCTCTCTCTTGCCCACATTGAATGAAATGGTGCGTGAGGTTGCATTTCCAGCTGCGTCGTGAATCGTGAGCGAGAGTGAATGTGACCCTGTGGTGAGCCCGATGAGCGGGAATGCGACGTCAAGGCTCTGGCCCTGCTGGGTCACTCGTGCGTTGTTGCCCACGGTGTAGAACGACTTCTTGCCGCCGTCGAGCACGAGACGCATGTTGCTACCCATGGATCCCGACTGGTTGTTGATGGCGAGGTTATCGGTAGCGTGAACATAGAGGGTAGAATTGGGGGCAACGGTGGTGCTGGCTCCGAATGTTTCCTCATCGTTGAGATACATGCTAGCGATGACGGGAGGCTCGTTGTCGTCGGTCTCGGGCTGGGTAAATTGCTTGATGGTGAGGTTTGAGAAAGAGCCGTTCACCATGAAGTCGGTGTTGTCCTTGTGGGCAAAGACAGTGATGCTGCCCAGCTGGTTCACGGCGCGGCAATAGCGTGGCATCACGGCGGTGCCGTGGAAGATGCCATTCTCTACGCGTCCTGTCACCTGGGTGAGTATGTCGCGCGGGTAGTACATGTCAACGATGTAGTTTGTCATCGTCTGGTTGGCAGTGCGGAAGAACCTGGAGAGGTCATAGATGGTGAGAGTGGCGTCGCCGTTGAAGTCGGTGTCGATGGCGCTACGGTCGGGGGTGAGCACTTGCGCTGTGACATTGATGTGTTGCAGCGGTTGTGTTGATGCCGCGGCATCGGGGGCGGTGACGTCGGTGCCGTTGATGCTGGTGATCTGGAACAGCGGCACGGGATAGGTGATGCGCATGGCGGGGTCGCCCAGGAGCACGTACTTGTGGTGGTTGGTGGTGTTGCCACCGAGCGAGAGCTTGGCCAGCTTGTTGATTTCGCCCAGGGTGTGGAAGGTGCCCGACTTGTTCCAGTCGAACATGGTCTTGATCCATGCGCGGTTGAGGTTGTCGTTGCCGGTGGCGAGTACCTGACGTGTGGAAGTGAGCAGCGCAATGGCACCGCCTTGTGGCCTGTGGAACATCTGCTCGGCAATGCCACGCTGGTCGCTGTCGAAGCAAGCGACGTCACAGCATGCAGTGGTGAAGATGGGCAGGTGGTCATAGTTTTTAGACATGACATCGTCGATGGTCCACATGCGGCTGTTAGTGAACGCCTTGGGTCCTGCATGGCCTACATAGGTTGCAAAGAACTGTCCGCGTTGCATCGCTTCGTTGAAGTGCCTGTTGGCCTCGGCGGCAGTGCGAGAGTGCTCGCTCAATATTTCTTCGCCCACGGCTTTGGGATACATGTTGACGTAAGCTTTGTCGAAGGCGAATGACGAGTTGATGTCTTCCTCAACGATGCGTGTGAGCATTTCGGCCTGTGACTGGTGCAGGTCGGGATTGCTCTCTCCGTCCTTGTATTCGGCCGAGAAGAACAAGTTGTTGCGCCAGGGTCCGTAGTCGGGTGCAGTGACATACTTGACGAGTTTGTCGACGTCGCTTGCAGCCTCTTGCGCGTTGGCCGAGGGGATGCGTCCGATGCCTATGCTGAGTCGGCTCGAAGAGAGCGTGCCTCCGGAGTTGTCTTCAAGGAAGCCGAAGAAGTCGTCGGTGGTGTAAGAAGAGCTCTCGTTGTTGCTGTTGTCGGTCTGGTAAGTGATGATGCGGTTCTTCTTGTTAGTAGCTAGCCCGCGGTTGTCATAGGAACCTTCACCCAAGAGCAGGAGATACTTGAACTTGTCGCTGTCGCGGTCATACAGCATCTTGCACAGGAGCCGGTAGGCCATGGCATCGGGTGTGCCGCTGGAAAATTCGTTGAAAATATCTTCCTGATCGACGGCAACAACCTCGAGTCCGTCGGTGAGTGCGTGCATCTGTACTATGCGCTGTGCCTGCTCCATGAACTCGCTGTTGGTGATGATGAGCATGTGGGGCACGTTCATGCCGTGGAGGTTCTGGTTGTCGATGGGCTCAAATGCGGCAATTTTCTTGAGCTGTGCTACGGGGGTGAAGGCGACGCATTGCGTGAGCATCGTGTCGCTTGCCACGAAGATGTGTCCATACTCGGTCTCGAACAGCGGCAGCTCGATAGGTTTAGCCGGGTTGCTTACGTCCCACACCCGTGTTGAAGGCTCTGACTTTTCCAGTGCCATGATGTCGCCGGTCTCAAACTCGCTGAAAACCATGCGCAACTGGTTGTCGGTGCTGTATTCCATTGAGTTGGCGTGAGTGTAGGTGAAGATGTAGTTGTCGAGTCTAGCGTGCGACATCACACCTGCGCTAACGTCAAACGAAAGGTTGAGCGTGCCTTGCGTGATGGGGGTGTCGGTGATGATGGTGGTGGCTGTATTACATTCGCCGTAGTAGTTGGCCGCGTTGGCGCTGACGTCGGATTTGGAGAGCGTCAGAGGCATTGTGGTGCCGTTGGCCGCCAGCGTTGCTTTAAGGTTTGTCTTGCCGCTGATGAGCTTGGCACCGGCATTGATGCGTGCCCTCACCACGTAGCCCTTGTTTCCTGGCATGCTGACGTCAAACTTGCCTCCGGTGGTGATGTTCTCGCCCATGAGAGCCTTTCCTGTCATGCCGAAGGAGTACTGGTCGATCTCATGGTAGGTGTAGTCAAAGCTCGTGGTGTGCACGTGGTTGACCGGGAGCATCACGGGCTCGCTTCTCGTCACTGACGCCGAGGGCTTGTCGTCGGCATCGGTGAGGAAGTAATAACCCATAGTGGAGTAGGCGTTGATGCTGCGAGTGAACGACTCGGAGCTCACGTTATAATAGACATTTACAGGTCCGCAGGCATAGAAGCACATCTTTCCGTCCATGCGTGCCACGGGCACCGGCGTGAGGTCGTCGGTGAAAGTGTTGTCAAGAAGTTCCTTGATCATGTGTCCGCCCTGGCCGAATAGTTTCACTCGGCTGGCATCGGCAAAGCCCATCTCGTGCAGTTCCTGCTCGGTGAGTTCGTAGATTCCGTCTTCGGGAATGGCGATTTTGACCCACCGTCCTGTTGCTAGTTGTGACTGCGTTGTATATTTAGATGCAGAAAGAGCGTGGGCAGTGGTAGGTAGGGATAAGTATGCGATAGCTATGGCACATGTGGCAATGAAGTGCCTTGCGGTTTTGATATTCATAAGCAAAGTATAGATGTGCTGATTTTTTTTTTAAAAAATAGGGGGGTGTGTCATAATGCGTTTTGCATCATGACACACCCTCATGGATTTACTTGACGGGGTCAAGGACAATTACCGTAGTCACATTGGTTCCACCTGCAGCCGAGGGAGAGGTGAAGTTGCCAAAGATGTTGTAAACACCTCCCTTGACGCGGTTGCCCTTCATGTCGTTGAGGTTCCATGTGGCAGGGAATGTGGATGTCGAAGCCGTCCACACGAGGTGTCCCAGAGCATCGGTGACTTTGAGCTCGACTGTGGCGTTGGCCACGGGAGTGTCGGCATTGATGGTGGCCTGTGTGGTTGCAGGCAGTTCCTCTACGCTCAAATTGAAGTCCTCGGGGTTGCCCACGATGAACGAGATGGTGCGAGACGCAGCATTGCCTGCCACGTCGTGCACGGTGTAGGTGAGCGAGTGCTCGCCCTGACCGAGGCTGCTCAACGGGAATGCGATGTTGAGTGACTGGCCGCCGTCGCTCACTGTGGCATAATTGGTCACTTGGTAATAGGAAGTCTTGCCGCCATCGAGCACGAGACGCATGTTGCTGCCCATAGAGGCAGACTGGTTGTTGAACGCGACGTCGTCGGTGGCCTCGATGTAGAGGGTAGAGTTGGCAGGAACAATAGCTCCGTTGGCAAACGACTCTTTGTCGTTGAGATACATGTCGTTGATTGCGGGCGCTGTCTCATCGACGCTAGCGCCGGCGGTGTATTGTGTGATGAGCAGTTTGTCAAACTGGCCGTTGACCATCTTGTCGGTTCCGTCCTTGTGGGCAAAAACCGAGATCATGCCAGTCTCACCCACGGCACGACAGTAACGCGGCAGTACGGCTTTGCCGGTGAACTCGCCGTTGACAACACGTCCTTGCACCTGTGCGAGGATATCGCGCGGGTAGTAAATCTGTTTGTTCTTGCTAGTTGTTTTATAGAGGACGCGTCGGTCGTAGATGGTGAGCGTGGCGTCGCCGTTGAACGATGTGTCGAGGTTGTCGGTATCTTGGATGAGGACTTGAGCCTTGACGGAGACTTCCTGGAGCGGAGCCGCGCTGATGTTGCTGTCGGCCACGGGAGTGCCGTTAACCTCTGTGATCTTGAACAGAGGCACGGGGTAGGCGAGCTGCATGGCGGGATCGCCCAGCAGCGCATATTTGTTCTTGTTGGGCTGTCGTGACGAACCGAACGACTGCTTTGCCTTCATGTAGGCCATGCCGATGGTGGGTATTTCGCCGGTTTTGTTCCATGCGTAGAAATTGCGCACCCATGAAGAGTTGAGCAGCTCGTTGCTGCTGGCATAAACCTCGCGTGTGGAAGTGAGCAGGGCGATAGCACCGCCGTTGGGGTTGTGGAACATGTGCTCGCAAATGCCACGGTGGTTGCTGTCGTAGCGTGCCACGTCGCAGCAAGCGGTCATGAAGATGGGCAGGTGCGGGAATGTTGCCGAAGTGGCGTCGGAGACGGTCCACAGTCCGCTCTTGGTGAGTTTGCGCGATCCTGCATGACCCACATAGGTTCCGTAGTACTGTCCGCGTTGCAGCAAGTTGAGGAAGTGCCTGTGAGCCTCTACCGATGTGCGTTGGTCTTCTTTCTCAAGTACAGTCTCGTTGACAGCGCGTGGGAAGAAGTCGATATATGCCTTGTTGATGATGAGGTCAGATTTGAGTTCGCCGGTGATGAGGTTGGCGTTAGCTTCGGCCTGTGTGATGTGCAGGTCATCTTCGGTGGTGCCCAGAGAGCTCTCGGCGGCAAAGAAGGCGTTGTTGCGCCAGGGACCGTAGTCGGGTGCCATGACATACTTGACGAGTTTGTCGATATCGCTAGCCGCCTCGGTTTCGCTGGCCGACGGAATGCGTCCCACACCCAGTCGCAGGATGCAGGTGTTGACGTCGCGTCCGCTGTTGTCGTCGAGGAATCCGAAGAAGTCGTCGCAGGTGTAAGAGTAGTCCTCGTGGTTGCTCACGTCGGTCTGATATGTGATGATGCGGTTTTTCTTCACTGTGGTGAGCGCACGGTTGTCGTAAGAGCCTTCGCCCAGCATGAGCAGGTACTTGAACTTGGTCTTGTTGCGGTCATAGAACATCTTGCACATGAGCCTGATGGCCATAGCGTCGGGCGTGCCGCTAGAGAACTCGTTGAATATCTTTTCCTGGTCGATAACCACTGCATCCACATCGCCCAGCTGGTTGTGCATGTCGATGATGCGCTGTGCCTGGTTCATGAACACCTTGTTGGTGACAATGATCATGCCCGGAGTCTCCATGCCGTGGATGTTCTGGTTCTCAACTTCTTCAAATCCTGAAATCTTGTTGAGAGGTTTCTCGGGGTCGAATGCGACAAATGCCGTTGCGCTGGTGGTGGGCTGTGTCGCAAAAGCCATGATGGTGTCGTTGACTGCTGTGAGCTGGTAGTTGACGGGATGGTTGGGGTCGTCGATGTTCCACACCACGGTCGATGCTGCCGCGCTAGGAAGCACAACGGCATCGCCCTCGGCAACAGAAGCGAGGTTGATGGTCATCTGGTTGTGCTCACTCGGGTCGATAATGTTGTATCGCTGGTAGCTGATGATGAAATTGTCGAGGTGTCCTTGCAGCATTGATGCGCCGCTGCCACCTGTCACGTTAGAGAACGAGAGGTTCACCTTGCCGGTTGCGGGCAGCGACGGAGTGGTGATGTTGCATGCCGGTGCACAGGCGTTGTAGTAGTTGAACGATTTGTCGGGCAGTACGATCAACGCGTCAGTGTCGGAGTAGGGCAGCTTGATGATGCCGCCGGTTGTGGTGAGCGTGGCATTGAGCCTCATGTTGTTGCCCATTGTCTTGCCGCCAGCCGCGATGCACACATTGATGTCATTGCTAGCCACTTGCGTGAGGTTGAAGTCAAAACTTGTGGTGCCCGTGATGGGTTCGCCCAGCAAAGACTTACCGCTCTGTCCCATTGAAATGAGTTCTTTCTCATGCAGGAAGTAGCTGTAGCAAGTGAAGATGGGTGTTGTGCACTGCTCGGTCACGGTGATTTCCGAAGTGTTGATGTCGAGAGCATCGCCGCCCTCTGTGAGGAAGTAGTAGCCCTGTGTGGCATAGGCATTGAAGTCGCGGGTGAATCGTTTCTCGCTGGCGAGGAATTTCACGTCGAGCGGCCCCTTGCCGTAGAAGCACAGTTTGCTGCCTATGACGGCAGAGCTCACTTGTTGCAGGTCGTCGATGGCCGAGCCGTCGAGTAATTCGGAGATCATGTGTCCGCCGTTGCCATATACTCTCACCTTGCTGGGGTCGTTGAAACCCATGGCTTGCAGTTCCTCGGCAGTGATTTCATACACACCGTCGGCAGGAACAGATATTTTGACCCATCGTCCGCTAGCCAGTTGAGACTTTGCGGCATATTTAGACGCGGGGAAGGCTGTGGCCGCCAGCGTGCAAGAGCATGCCAGCGTCAGCATGGCGAATCGGATATCAGTAAGTAGCTTTCTCATTGTTATTATGTGTGCGCGTGCGTTCCTTTTATATTTTTAGTTAAAGGAAAGCTTTGTGGTGAGTAATTATTTGTTAGAATTGACGGGGTCGATGACGATAAGGTCGCCGATGTTGGTTCCGCCAAAGTTAGTTCCGTCCTCGTAGTTGCCGAAGAACTTGTAGAGACCCGCTTTCACGCGGTTGCCCTGATTGTCGTTGAGGTCCCAAGAAACGGGGAACGAGCTGGTTTTCTTGTTCCACACGATGTTGCCGTGAGCATCAGTAATTTTGAGGTTGACCATGGGCGTTGCGTTGAAGTTGCCCTCGGCGATGTCGAATGTGGCAACAGTGGTTGCGGGAGCCTCTTGGGCAGCGAGCACGATGTCGGAATTGTTGGTCACGATAAACGAGATAGTGCGAGTGGCCGAGTGCCCGGCGATGTCGAAGACGGTGAATGTGAGCGTGTGGCTTCCCTCGGAGATGCTGTTGAGGGGGAAAGTGATGCTCAAATCACGGCCGTCGTTGCTAGCTGTTGCACTGTTCTTGACGAGCGAGAACACAGATTTTCCGCCGTCGAGCAGCAGTTTCATAGTGTTTCCCACCGAAGCCGACATGGTGTTGAGTGCCACGTCGTCGCTAGCGTTGATGTAGAGGACAGAGTTCTGCGGAACGACACATCCGTCGGCAAATGCTTGCTCGTCGTTGATAAACATGTTTTCGATGACGGGGGCATTGTTGTCGGCTACGGCTTCGTTCTCGTCAAAGATACCTATTGTGAGAGAAGAGAAGTCACCGTTTACCATGTTGTCGGTGTCGTCCTGATGAGCGTAAACCTTGATTGCTGCGTTCTCGTTGAGAGCCTTGGTGTGTCGTGGCACATACACAGTGCCGGTGAACATGCCGTTAACCACTCGTCCTTGAACACGAGCGAGGATGTCGCGCGGATAGTAGATGCTGCGCATCACGCCGCTGTAAGTCACGTTGCGCAGCAGGCGCTGGGTGTCGTAGAGCGTGAGGGTTGCATCGCCGTTGAAGTCGGTGTCGATGCCCGAGCGGTCGGCTTTTTCAACCTGTGCGGTGACTGTGATTGCCTGCATGGGAGCAGTCTCAACCATAGTGCTGCCATCGACCGGAGTGCCGTTCACGCTGGTGATGGTGAACAAGGGCTTGGGATAGTTGCACTTGATGGCGGGGTCGCCCAGCAGTGTGTAGCACAACTTGTTGCCATTGTAAGAGGTTCCGAAGTAAGACTTCATTTTCATGTAAACCTCACCCAGAGTTGCCATTTTGCCAGTTGTGTTGTAGCTGAACAGATTGGAAGCGAAGCCTCGGTTCATGATGTAGTTCTGGTCGTCCCACACCTGTCGTGGAGTGGTGATCATAGCGATAGCGCCGCCTTCGGGGCAGTGGAACATGTGCTCGGCGAGTCCGCGTGTGTCGCTGTCATATCGAGCCACCTCGCATGCCGCTGTGGTGAGGATGGGCAGGTGGGGATAATAAGTGGTCTGTGCCAGAGTAGAGGTCCACATGTTGGTCTTGGTGAAGTTGAGCGGTCCGGCATGTCCCACATAGGTAGCAAAGTACTGGCCGTTGTTGAGATACTCAATGATGCGGCGTCGAGCCTCGCTAGATGTGGTGCCGTCGCTAACCGAGCGCTCGAACATATCGACATATACCTTGTTGCTTTGCAGCTGTGTGCCGAGGTTTTGGGTGAGCTCGCTGATTCCTTCGGCCTGGAAGATGTGTCGGTCATCGTCGCCGGTGTCGCCCATGAAGAGCAGGTCGTTGCGCCAGGGGCCGTAGTCGGGTGTTGCCACATACTTGATGAGCTTGTCAACGTCGGTTTTAGCCTCCTCGACCGAAGCCGACGGATAACGTCCCACACCGATGCGCACCACGTCGCTGTAATGTGAGGGAGATGAGCCAGAATCGTCGTCAAGGAAGCCGAAGAAGTCGTCGCTCACATAAGAGTCGTCCTCGTTGTCGCTGGCGGTACTCTGGTAAGTGATGACGCGGTTGGGCTTGTTGCTCACGATGCCGCGGTTGTCATAGGAACCCTGGCCGAAGAGGAGCAGGTTCTGGAACTTGGTCTTGTCGCGGTCGTAGAACATCTTGCACAGCAGGCGGTAGGCCATCGCATCGGGTGTGCCGCTTGAGAACTCGTTGAACACTTGCTCTTGGTCAACAACTGCAACGTCCATGCCATCGACGTCGCGGTGCAGCTGTGCCACGCGCTCGGCTTGCTCCATGAACGCCTTGCTGGTGATGATGAGCATGTGGGGCGTGGAGATTGAGTGCAGGTTCTGGTTGCCGACTTCTTCATAGGAAGAAATCTTCATGAGAGTCATCGAGGGGTCGAACGCTACATACTGCGCTGCCTTGCTGCTGATGCGCGGAGTGAACTCGTAACCTGTGGTCTCTCCTTCTTCATTAACAGCGGGCGAGAGCTCATACTGTACGGGGTCGCTGGCGATAGAGACATTCCACACCACTGTCGAAGAGTTGGCGCCTGGCAGGCTGATGACATCCTGTACAGTGAGGTTGGGAATGTTTATTTCGGTTTGAGCATTACTGTTCTCGGGAATTTTGTTCTCCTTTTTGTAAGAGATGAGCACGTAGTCAAGTTTAGCGGTCTTGATTGTTCCCAGAGGGTTGTTGACCCACACGTTGACAGTTCCTTGCGGCACTATCTCGGGGAGGGTAACCGATGCCACGGGCTCAACCGGAGAGTAATAGGTGTGAGAGTTAACGGGCGGGTAGATTGTAGAAGTTGAGAGCGGGTAGCCGATGGTGGTCTGTGTCCCGTTGGCCGTGACGCTCGATGCCAGATAAGACTTCGCACTCACGTTGATACCTGCTCCCACCTTGACCGTTAGCGTGTTGTCGGCAAGTCCGGGCATGTTATAGTCGATGGAGCACACGCCGCTGCCAATGTTGTCGCCGAGGAATGTTTTTCCTGACAATCCCACCGAGACGAGCTCTTGCTCGTAATAGAAATATCCGAGGCCTGTGTTGCGCTCTACAGATCCGCGTGACATGCTGGGCTGCTCATCGACAGTCTGCAATGAGTTGACCTCTGAAAGGAAATAATATCCATGTGTAGAGTAGGGGTTGATAGTTCTCTTGAAGTATGGCATATCGGAGCGAGGGTCGGCAATTTCCATTGCCACAGGCCCCAGCGCATAGAAGCATAGCTTGTCGTTGTATCGTGCCACGCTCACAGGTTCAAGGTCATCGGTGTAGAGTCCGTCGAGTTTCTCGCTGATAACATTTCCGCCCATACCGAACACCTGCACCTTGCTGGGGTCGCTGAATCCCATCTGTTGTAGTTCGTCGTTGGTGATTTCGTACACACCGGTTGCGGGAACGGCAATTTTCACCCACTTGCCAGTGGCAAGTTTAGAATTGGTCGCAAAGTGTCGCAGCGGGAGAGCCATTGCTGTTGAAGCTGCAATGGTGCTTGCTACCGCAAGAACTGCTAAATGTTTGTTGAAAAATCTTGACATGTGTATGATGTTTTGTTTATTATCGTTAAGTGTTGTTACTTGATTTTGTTCCGGAGTATCGGTTGTCCGTTGACCGAAGCGGTGAGCAAGTCGTCGATGTGCAGTGGTTGTGGCTGCGAAGCAGTCGCTCCCAGGCAAATCACGTCGCCCATCTTGATGGTAGCGTGGCGGCTGATGTGCTCGATAGCAGCCGAAGCCTCGGGCATGAAATCTTGTGGCAAGAGCGTGTGCTCCTGGCCGCCAAGCGTCCACACGAAGGATTGCAGCGGCTCGTAGTCGATCCATGAGCCATAGACTGTGGCGCCGTCCATGACCGATGCCATGCCTGCTAGCGACATCGGCTGCATGTCGTGGTCAAGTGGCACGATGGCAAACGATGCTGTCATGGCATCGATGTAGCGGTGGGCAAAACGCGGTGCTATGCATTTGCCCAGCCTGCCCACACGCAGCATGAGCATGGGCACTGCTGCAAAGTGGGGAGCGAAGTCGGGAATGAAAAACGGCTGCCCGCTGCGCAACAGCGTGGAGTCGGCCATGAGTGTGACGCTCATGTCGGTGCCGTTAGTCATATTTACTACCATTATCTTCATTCTCTATGTTGTTAAGGCTCACTTGCGTGTTCCCATCCTGTTGTAGATGAGGGCGAGGTGAGCGTAGATAGACGTATTGGTGATGACGATGTCGTCGGGCGCCTTGATGCGAAACGGCGTGAAGTTCCATATCGCCTTGATGCCGCAGTCGATGGCTGTGTTGGCCATTTGCTGCGAGTGCTCAACGGGCACTGTGAGTATGGCGATAGATGCGTTGTACTCCTGCTGGCGTTGTGCAAGCTCGTCGATGCCATACACCGGAATGCCACACATCGTGGTTCCCACGAGGTCGGGGTTGACGTCGAACCCTGCCACGATGTCGAGTCCATATTGCGACAGACCCTTGTCCTGCATGAGGGCTGCGCCCAGGTTGCCGGCGCCTATCACCACTGCGTTGTGCTTTTTCTTGAATCCCAGGAAGTCGGTCAGTTCCTTGACGAGCTTGTGCACGTCGTAACCGATGCGGGTCTTTCCCTTGATGTTGAGGAACGACAGGTCCTTGGCAATCTGTGAGGCATCGACGTTGAGTTCCTTGGAGATCTGGGTTGACGACACGTGCTCAACGTGAAGGTTGTCGAGCATGGTGACGTAGGCCAGATACCATGGCAGTCGTCGCAGAGTGGGCTCGGGGAGCATGGTTCGTTGCGTATTTTTTGTTTCGTTCATTTCAGTTTTGTTGTTCATGTCGCAGCGTTGTTATTCTCCTATCACTGCGAGTTTCTTTGACTTGGTTGCTTCTCTCACGCCGTCGGTCGAGATGGTGGCCCTGTACACATAGATTCCTCGTGGCACACGGTTGCCTGCCAGGTCGGTAAGGTTCCATGTGATGGGGAACGAGGTGTACATGTCGCTCTGTCCGCTCTGCTGTGTGGTCCACACGAGACGTCCCGAGATGTCGTAAACGCTGATGCCCACGTTGATGGTAGCTTCTGGGCGGTTGTGCTTCACGTAGAAGGTAGTCTCAACCGAGGCGGGGTTAGATGTGGCGTAAACCTCGTAGATGTCGGGTTTGAGTCCTTTCACCACGTTGAAGGAGACGGTGTTCTCGGTCACGTTGTTGAAAACGTCCCACACGCGCAGTCGCAGGGTGTGTGCACCGTTAGACAAGCCTTTGAGTTGGTAGCTGATTGATCCCTTGTAGCCCTGTGATGAGTGCTCGGGAGTGTAGTACTTGTTCACGTCGGTATAGACCACTTTGTCGTCGAGAGTGAGAGTGATTGAGTGTCCTATTCCGGCGTCAGAGAGGTTGATGCCGCTGGCGTCGCTCACTGTGGCAAGCACGATGGGATCCTCGTCGACGTCGCCGCCGTTCTTGAAGTCCTCGCTGTTGAGTCCCATTCTGATGATAGACGGCCCGATGGTATCGGCCTGGGCGGTCTCGTCATATCCGTAGATGATGAAGTCCTCGCTAGCACCTATGGCGTCGTCGCAATGCTCGGCGTCGAAGGCATAGAGGTTGATGAGCGATGGAGTGTAGTTGTCGTAGGAAATCTCGGTGGGAATAGTGATTTTGACCGAGAATTGTCCGTTCTTGACCGAGTCGCTGCTCACCGCAATGCGGTTGCTGTGTTCCTGGTAGGTGAACTCAACGCCTTCCTTGCCATAGCCGTGGGTGGTGACCGACTGGTCGCAGTCGTAGAGCTGGCTCTTGACCGAGCCGTTGAAGTTGTTCACCTTGTTGCCCTTGTGGTCCACGATTGATCCCGTGAAAGTCACCGTCTGGCGTGCCTTGAACTCGGGTTTGTTCTCGGGGTTGACCGGAGTGCCGTTGATGGCCTCGATGCGTGCGGTGTATTTGGGCATGGCCAGTCGCATGGCGGGGTCTCCCATGAGGAAGTAGGACTGGTTGTTGGCCAGGCGTGTCGCGTTGCAAGAGTTGCGGAACACGTCGCCCAGTCGCATGGGCAGGCCGTCGCTGTCGCGAGAGAAGAGGTTCTCGTACAGTTTGTTGCCCAGAATGGCGTTAGCGGTGATACCTGCCTGGCGGTTAGTGCTCAACACGGCGATGGCGCCGCCGTTCTTGTTGAGGAACATGAGTTCGCCTCCCGATTCTTCAAGGGCATCGTATCGTGCCAGCTCACAAGTGGTGGCGAGCATGAGGGGCAGGTGCTTGTAGAACATGTTGTTGAGGTAGTCGTTGTTGCGCACGATGTTGTTGTCCGACACCACGTTGGGGCTAGAATGTCCGTTGTATCCCCACATGATCACGCCGTCGCGCAGGCCGCCATAGAGGTCGTTGCGAGCGCCAGGGTAGTTGCGTGAAGAACCCAGGCTCTCCGACTCGTAGGCATCGAGATAGATGCGCTTGAACAGGTAGTTGTTTCCTTCGTTTTTCTGTGCGCTCTTGATATACTCTTCGGTCTGTTTCATGAAGTCGCCCCCCTGCTCGTCGTCGGCAACGAGTATGGCCTTGTTACGCCAGGTACCGTAGTTGGGCGAAGTGATGTAGTTGATGAGTTTGTCCACAGCAATGCGTGCCTCTTCCTCGCTCTTCACGGGGAAGCGTCCCACTGCGATGTTCTGCTCGTTGCTGCCCCAGTTGTTGCCAGAGCCGTCTTGCAGCGATGATACAGGCGCGTCGGTGCAATAGGTGCTGCTTTCGATGCTGGAATTGGGCGATTGCCAAGTGAGTAGGGCAGGGAATGACAGGGCCTTGAACTCGTTGGTTATCTGCTTGTTGTCGAAAGTACCGTTGCCGAACATCAGTGCATACTGCAAGTGATGTCCCTTCTCATCGGTGCCGCGGTCGTAGAAATACTTGCACAGCATGCGGTAGGCCATCATGTCGGGCACGCCTGATGAGAACTCGTTGAATATCTCATCTTGCGCCAGGGTGAGCACTCTCATGCTGTCGAGTTGCTCGTGCAGAACTGCTACGCGAAGCGCTTGGTTCATGTAGCGCGGGTGAGTGATGATGATCATGTCGGGCACCTCCATGGCATGGATGTCCTGGTTGGCTACTCGTCCCACTATCTGCGGAGAAGCAAAGCTGTGATTGATGTTGAAAATCGCATACTCACGCTGTCCTTTGTAAGCCGTAGCAAAGGCTGTGGTAGTGCCGCTGGTGGCGGTGTTCAGTTCCACGGGGGCGTGAGCCTTTGTAACGTCCCACACATGCACACCCTCGCCGGCACCGGTAACTGCCATGGCCACGCCGGCCTCGTAGTTGTAGGGAGTGGCAAAGTAGAGCGAGCCGTTGTCGAGTGCAAGGCGACGCTGGTAGTTGATTGTGATGCTGTTGAGTCGTGCCAGTGTCACGGTGGCATTGTTGTTGGTGTATTTGATTGTGTAGTTCAAGTCTTCCTTGTCGAGGGTGAAAGTCTTGTTCATCTTCTTCACCGTGTAGTAGAGATGATCTGACTTGTCAAACTCAAACTTGTCGGAGTTGGCGATGGGCAGGTTTGTGCCGTTGTACTGGAAAGAGAAGTTGCCGCCTCCGCTGGTGCTGCTTTGTCGCACACCGGCCAGTGTGACCGTGTTGACCTCGGAACCCGGCACGAGGCCTTTGAGTTTGAACTGGTACACCTGGTTGGGGTTAGAGATGAAGTCCTCGCCCAGGTAGTCGCGGCCTATCTGCCCCGGGTTTACCAATTCTTTCTCGTGGAAAAGCCTCTCGGTGAACGTCGTCTCTGGCGTGCCTGTGATGGGCGACTCGTCGTGAGCCACGGCGATGTCGGTGTAGTCGTTGCTGTCGGTGACAAAGTAGTAGGCCTCTGTCGCATAGGGGTGCTGTTGCGGAACAAACAGCATAGGATTAGTGCCTCGTGCCCATGTGAGATTGCCCTGGGCATAAAACAAGAGCTTGCCGTTGCTTCTCAACACGGGAACCTGTGGCAGGTCGTCGGGGATGTCGGTTGTGAGCGTTTCGCTCATGGGTGCGCCCCCGCGGCCGAAGACGTGCAGCGAAGCCACGCCTCCGCTGAATCCCCAGTTGCGGGCATCGGCATCGGTAATCTGGTAGATGCCGCTATCGTTGATCTTGATTTTCACCCAGTTGCCTTGCGACAGCTTGGATGACTGGGTGTAGTGTGACAGGGGAAATGCCGAGGATTGTGGTGCTGAAATCGTTAATGCAGCAAGGGTGAACAAACCTGCGGCAAGGACACGTGCTATGATGTTTTTTCTCATGTTCATGAACAGTTCTAATAAATTTTATTTATTATCTAACGCAAAATTAGTGAAATTATTGCGTAACCGCAAATTAAATGCGACATTTATCCCCTCGATTATAGAGTTTTTTTCAAAGATTCAGCAGCAACAGGCAAATCACAAGAATGACAGAGTGTAAAGATATTGTAAAAAAATATCTTTATATCATGGTGTTGTTTTGTGGGGATAAACGAACTTCTGTGTTTGGTCTTGGGAGGAAAATGAAATGGACTTTTTGAATTCAGGATTTATTTGGGTAGAATTATATGATTCTATTGACTGGTAATCAAATAATGTAGTTTCTTTTTGAAAAACTAGATAAAAAGAACCGTCCCTTTTATCTAAAAAATGTGTTAAATTAGGGGTGAGCGAGAGGTGCTGGGGTGAGTGTTGTGGGGGTGGTTGTGTTAGGTGCTAATTGTATATATGATGGGTTTGTTTGATGGCGTGTTGCGTTTTTGGGGAGAAAATCAAGGTTTAAAGGTGGGCGTAAAATTTTTATTTTTAAAGTAAATTTAGTAATTTTGCATTTTATAAATTTTATAATGCGTATAAATTGACTTATAG
>JAGHSP010000360.1 GCA_018065815.1 Candidatus Sodaliphilus limicaballi
GTGGGGGCGGGGGCGTGCTCGTGGCAGGGCTTCAAGGTGGCACATTTTTTGCTTTATATATGGAAAAAAGTCAGTGCGTTGTCTTTTTTTAACTATGTGTATAGAGGGTAATGCAACTTTTAGTGTAATTTTGTAGTCTAATTGACAAAACTTGTTTTGAAATGAAGAAATATTTTGTTCTGCCCCTAGTGGCTATCGTTATGGTGCTGGTTATGGCGGGCATGGCTAGTTGCTCGGGCAACCAGGTGGAGAAGGCGGTGAAGCAGGCGTTTATCGACCGTGACACCACCCAGGCACGCTTTGACTCGATATGCTCGATTATCCTTGCCAACCCCAAGCAGTATAGCGAGTACCTCACCCCCGAGGGCGAGATAAACTATGCGGCGCTCAACGAACTCACCGAGCAGGTGGGGTCGCGTCTGCGTCCGCCCATGCACTGGAACGTCCTCGCCTACGGTGCCAAGAGTCTCTCGCTCACCATCTACTTTGAGCGCAGCGGCAGCATGGTGCCCTATGACACCCCGGGCGGCCGCGGGCAGCTCAAAAAGACGGTCAACGACCTGATAAACTACTTCCCCGGCAGCGACAAGGTGAACATCAACATCGTGAACGACGGCATCTACCCCTACGGCGGCACGGTGGACGGCTTCTTGAAGGACCGCAACATCTATGCCTCGACCGAGGGCGTGGGCAACGCCGCGTTTACCGACTTCCAGAAAATCTTCACCAGCGTGCTCGAGGCACAGACTCCGGGCAACGTGAGCGTGGTGGTGACCGACCTCATTTACTCACCTGCCGACACCAAGGACGTGAGCATCGACAAAATTTTCAACGAGGAGAACAGCCTTGCCACCAGCGTGTTCAAGCGCTACAAGGGCAAGAGCATCGTGGTGCACCAGCTCACAGGCGACTACAACGGCAAGTATTACCCCTATAACAACAATGCGTTTGCCTACAACGGCACTCGCCCGTTCTATGTGCTCATCATTGCCGACACGCATGTGATGAACATGATGCAAGCGAGCAAGGACTATGCGCAGTTCCTCAATGTGCAGGGCTCGCGCAACAGCTACCGCTTCAACCAGGGCGAGAGCAAGGTTGACTGGTGCGTTCTCTCGGGCTGGGGCGACTCGGCAGGCCGTTTCCGCGTGAGCCGCCGCAATGCCGGCGAACTCACCAGCGTGGAAGCCGACAAGACCACCGGGGTGCTGCGCCTAGCCATCGCTGCCAATTTGAGCACCCTCAACCAGAGCAATGACGTGCTGTGCAACGCTGCCAACTACACCGTGGAGTCGATGAGTGGCTTCAAGGTGGAGGTGAAGCCTGTGGAACAAAGCATGATCACGCCCAACAACAAGGCGTCGCTCGAGGGCAAGACTCACATCATCACCCTCACAGGCGACTTCAAGGGACCGCACGACACAGTGAAGCTGTCGCTGCGCAACGAGTTCCCGCAGTGGATAGATGCTAGCACGAGCAGCGACGACACCAATCCGTCGCAACCGGAATTCAGCACCACCACCCTGGGTCTGAGCCACTTCCTCAAAGGCATAGGCCAGGCAATGGGCACCGGAGGCAACTACTTCACCATCGAGATCAGCCTCAAAAAGTAAAAATTGCAAGAAAAATGAATATATGGTTGTCACAAAATGCAAGAAAAAGCAGCACGCTGCAAGCGCAATGCTTGATAATAGGGGGGTATGTCAAAATGTAAGAAATGACAGCGCGCTGCAAGCGCAATGCTTGATACTAGCCCAGGGCAACGCCCTGGGTAACAGACGGTAACACCAATACGCCCTGCAAGGGCAAAAGAATTGTTACCCTAACCAAAACGCATTTTGTTACACATTCAAAAAATTTTATACAACATAAACAATGGCACAGTCTCTTTGTAAAATATATGTTCACATAATTTTCCATACCAAGGGCAATAGTCCTGCAATTATGGAAGACGACATTGATCGTATGCATGCCTATATAGGGCAATTAATCAATGAGACAGGATGCCAGGTGATTGCGGTAGGTGGAATCAATGACCATATCCATGCATTGTGTACACTGTCTCGTAACGAGACTGTAGCTCATCTTGTTGAAGAAATAAAACGCAATAGTAGTCGCTGGATAAAGACTCTTTCTCCACGATATGCGTTGTTTGCATGGCAAGGAGGATATGCGGCTTTTTCTGTAAGTCAATCGGTTGTTGACAAAACCATTGCTTACATTGCTAATCAAAAAGAGCATCATGCTAAGGAGTCGTTTAATGACGAACTGAAAAAGTTTATGGACATTTATCAAATTAAATATGACGAACGGTATGTTTTTGAATATTGATAATAGGTGGTATAACAATTCTTTTGCCCTTACAGGGCGAACATACCATTGTCATCCATACCCAGGGCGTTGCCCAGGGCTAGTAGCGACATTGCCCTTACAGGGCGCTGTTAGTGTTATCTCACAGCTAACTGCAAGAATGTGTCAAAACACAAGAAATGGCGGCGCGCTGCAAGCGCAATGCTTGATACTAGCCCAGGGCAACGCCCTGGGTAACAGACGGTAACACCAATAC
>JAGHSP010000028.1 GCA_018065815.1 Candidatus Sodaliphilus limicaballi
ATTAAATTCAGTGTACTCAGTGAAATCCGCGCGGGATCCTCAAAAAAGTTATTGCAGAATAGTAACGGTCAATGGCGGGCAGTTTATGTTACCAGCTGCCGCCACCGCCGCCGCCACCGCCGCCACCCGAGAACGAACGGCCGCCGCCCGAGTAACCACCACCCGATGAACTATGAGAATAGCCCGAACTTGAACTGGCAATGGACTTCCTGATTGACGCATTGATGCTACCGCTAACGCGAGTGGATATATTATTCATCAACAATGGCATATAGCCGACATTTATAGGCCCAGAACCCACATACCATTCAGGATTCTCCATCTCTATTGATTCAAACAGCTTTACCCACTTGTCGGTAAGGCCGAATACCATTGCATAAGGCAGGACATCATAGAAATACTGCGGGTTCTCGTCAACAAGCATCTTGAGGCGTGGCAACTCGGCGGTCTTGATGAAATCGCGCAAGCCGTTAAGCTCGCCCATGACTCGTGCACGATACTGGGTGTTGACCACGGCATAACGGAGGAAATAAGCCACCAGCGCTGCCACTACCGACCCGCACACAATATACCCGGAGGGAATAGCCAGGAAACCGTCGTCCAAGCTGTTAACATTCACGCATATAGCAAACAGCAAGCCGAGCGTCCACTTGATAACACTCAAAATGCTTTTAAATATGCTATACCTTCTATATTCCAATGATTTCTTTATGCGGCGACGTCCCATCCAGAACAGAACGCCCACCATTGTTAACAGCTCCATGAAGAAGAACGTTGCCGAGAAGCCGCAGGTCAGGTTGCATGTTGAAGCAGCACCCAGCATGCACAGCAGCATGAGTATCCATGACCAAATTGCCTTGTCATTCTTGAAAAGAAGTTCTCGCTCGCCAGTGAAGATGTTTTCAATCTGCCTTCTCAAATTATAACTTTCGTTGAACGTCAACGAAAGCGACTTGAGCCTTACCGTTTCTTTTTTGCCGAACAATGCTTTCATGAACGTTTTTTGATATTCAGGAGCATCTTCGGGCAGTTCCTTCGCCTTGACAAGCGTGAGGTCGTCCTTTATCTTCGCACCATTTTCATTGGTATTCTCAACGATATGTATATACCCCTTGCTAGCCATCCACGGCACAAGCGATGCCAGGTCATCGTAACCTGTTTCATTGTCGATAACGATGCCCACCTCGGCACTGCTCATGCCCTTTGGGGGATAGAACGACAGGACACGTATGGAGGTGTGATTTTTCACTAAAACCAGCCTAGCCACTGTAACTATGGCAAACAAGGCTGCAAGACCTGCAAAGATGTAAAAAAGGGTCAAGTTCTTGGGCTGTATCTCCCAATATCCTTGTGGCAGTTGCGACGAGATCGTCACGGCATGGTTAGCAGGCAAGTCAAGGACACGGCCACAGATAGAGTTATCCTCTTGTCTGTAATACACATACACGCTGTCGGCATTACTGGTAGTGCCTAGCTCACCGCTATAGGTGTTGAGCGACTGCTCAATGCTTGCAGGGAGAGTTTTCTCAAATTCCACATGGAACAGCAAGGTATCCACGGGCGTGTTCCACCCGTTGCCCCAAATGGTGTGGCACAGAAAATCCTCGCCTTCATAGCGGTCGTCAAAGTACCTTATCTTATACTTAATAACGTACTTTTGCTCCCCCATGACACGCTTGTCGCCCGAACCTATCTTGAAAATGGTGTTCTTGGCATCTCCCGAATCCTCCTCAGTCGTGAATTCATAAGCATACACATTGCAGTCATAGATGTAGTTAGTGTACTCGTAGGGCACCATCTTGCCGCTGGCATCAGGAAACGAGTATATGAACTTTGATGGCACATACTTGTATATACCATGACGCGGCTCAAGGAAGTTTACTGTGAGCACCTCGGTTATGTCCCACACGTTATCCTTGCTCACATGAGCCTTGATAAAGGCATTTTCAAGCACAAATCCACCATCATCGGCAATAGCACCCACTGTCGTGAGAACTACCAGCACAAAGTACATAATAAATCTCTTCATAGTCAAAATAGCTTGAATTGTCAATTTACAGCAATGCAACGGTTTACCAGCTGCCGCCACCGCCGCCGCCACCGCCGCCACCCGAGAACGAGTGACCGCCGCCCGAGAACAGACCGCCAACCCAAGACCACGAGCCGCCCGATGAGGTGGCGCTTTCCACAGCACCCTTTATCGAGCTGTCAAAGTTAGTGGTCATGTTGCTGAGCACTGTTTGAGGCACCATTTGGTTGGTCCTTATCGACTTGCCGACATACCAGTCGGGAGCCTTGACAGCGATGTGTTCAAATTGAGCCACCCACTTGTCGCTCAGGCCGAACACGATAGCATAAGGCAATATCTCGTAGAAATAATGCGGGTTCTCTTCAACGAGCATTTTGAGGCGTGACGACTCGGCAGTCTCAATAAAGTTGCGCAAGCCCAGGAGCTCACCCATGAGCTGGTCGCGGTAAGGGGTGCTTTTCACACACAGGTGAGTGAAGTAGCTCACTATTGCCGTCAATACCAGCGCCACAGCGATAATCAATGGGTTAACCGACAGCAGACCCTTGTTGATCATGAAAATGTTAAAGCCTGTAACAGCAACGATGATTGCACCCCACATGAGCATGTTTTTGCGTTTGCGTTTGGCTGGCCACAACTTGTAACCTACACCGGCTTTGCGCCGTCTTCGTCCCATGACGTACATTGCCACGCCGCTCGTGAACAGCGTGTAACCCAGGAAATGCTGGTCAAAGTTGCCTGTGAAACTTGCACAGCACACAGCCCATGCGATGAAGAACACCAGTATGCGCCACAGCCACACCATCAGCGTATTGGTGTTTGTGAGGGCGCGCTGTCCTGCATACTCCCGGTTGATGCTGTCCTTTACCTTATTTATTGCATGTGCGCGGTTGCCCAGTTCGTCAAGGCGTATGGTATTCTCGCCTTTTTTCTTGAACAACGCTTCAAGGAACTGCTGCATGTACTGGGGTTCGTCGGGGTGCAACGGAGAGTTGAGGGTTAACTCCAGCACAGGCTTGGAGTTCCCGTTATCGCGCAACTCCCTTATCTTCAAGTATCCCTTGTGCGCCATCCACGGGATGAGCGATGCCAGGTCGCAGTTGTCCACGCTGTCGTCAATCACTTTGCCCACCTCGGCACTACTCATGCCGGCAGGCGGGTGGAACGATACCACACGGGTGACTTTGCTGCGATTCTTGAGGAAGCTGATTATTAGCACTAGTGCCATCATGCCCGAAATCGCTAGCAATGAGTAAAACGGTGTGTTGTTCTTTTCGGGGACTTCCCAGTAACCCTCGGGCATACGGGCCGACAGAGTGATGGCATGGTTTGCCGGCAGGTTGAAAACGGAGCCGTATATCTTGTTCTCTTCCTCATTTATGCTTATATACACGCTATCGGCATTGGCCTTGCTGCCCAGAGCGCCACTATAAACGTTTAGTTCCTTGGTAAATCCCGCAGGAAAGCCTTTCTCCATAGCGACGCAGAAGTACAAGCTATCCACCTGCGTGTTCCAGCCCTGTCCCCACAAGGTGTGGCACAGGAAATCCTCGCCTTTATAGCGGTCGTCGAGATAACGCATCCTGTAGCTTATGGTGTACTTCACATCGCCTGTCAATGTAAGGTCTTCCTTACCTATGATGATTATCTTGTTAAATGCGGGTGTATCATCATCCTCCACCTTGAAGGTGCGGCCATCTACGTCAATGCTATCTACCACGGTGCGGTACTTGTATTCCTCTAACTTGCCGTCGGCACCAGGAAATCCGTAGGAGAATGCCGTAGGGATATACTTGTAGATGCCGTGACGCGGCTCGCTGAAGTTCACAAACAGGTACTCGGTGATTTCCCACGAATTATCCTCGTGAACCACAGCGTCTATGATGGCTTTAGGAACCGTATATCCTCCCCTATCGCCCCTGGCAATGCCGGCAGCGGCCACGATTATGAGTAAGGATAAAATATATTTTTTCATACAAATAATGTAGTTGTTACATATTGTCATTTCTAGACAAATCTCACACGGTATAATTACTGTGTGAGATTTGGTTAAGGCGTTTACCAGCTGCCGCCACCGCCGCCGCCACCGCCGCCGCCCGAGAACGAGCTGCCGCCGCCCGAGTAACCTCCCGACGACGATGATGAGGTGGGATCAACACTAGCTTCGGCTACAGCGCTCTTGATTGACTCGGCGACTGTTGTCGAGATCGTGTGAGACAGGAGCGATGATGCCATGTAGGCACTACCCACCGTTGACGGGTGATACCAGTCGGGGTTATCCAGTTCTATGTCTTTGAACAAGTCAGCCCACTTGTCGCTCAAGCCGAACACTATTGCGTAAGGCAACACCTCGTAGAAGTAACCGGGGTTCTCGTCAACAAGCATCTTGAGCCTTGGCATCTCGGCGTTCTTGATAAATTCACGCAACCCAAGGAGCTCGCCCATAATTTTAAGGCGGTATTCCGAGTCATAGACGCATCGGTCGGCAAGATAGCTCAACAGCGACAACATCACACATCCGGCATGCAGATACACGGCAGGGACACACACATCAAAGTCGTCATAGACAAACAGATGTATTGCAAGACCGACTAGCATTATCACTGCACACCCTATGGCCTCCAGTATCTTGGAACCAGTAGAACGTATATTGCGCTTTGGCGCTGTGATCTGTCGTATCATGCCAATGAGGAACGCGGCACCCAGGCTCGAACAGCAAGCCAAAAGGGCAAGGCCTGAATCAAACCAGTCGGTGATGCTGGCTGTCCAGTACATTCCCAGTGCCGAAATAAGCATGAGGAACCAGAAGCCTGTAGCCCAGCCAAAGTCGGTGAGCTGTTGCTTGCCGGTGTAGATGGCGTCGAGCGCACTTGTCGCTACATTCATCTCGGCATGACGGTCGCCCAGTTGACCCAATATCACGCTGTTCTTGTTACCAAACAAGGCCTGCATGAAATAAACCTGATATTTGGGAGCATCAGGGGTGAGGGGAAGCTTCTTCGTGAGTTTCAAATCGGCATACTTCCCGCCTCGACCCTTGCTGTCAGGAATCTCTTCGATTATGATATTTCCGCGATGGGCCAGCCATGGCACTAGCGATGCAAGATCTTCGGGGTCAGTCGAGTCGTCGATGATTTTTCCTACCTCGGCGCTGCTGATGCCGTTGGGTGGATAGAAAGAAACCACAGGTATGGGGTCACGGCGGCGATGGCTGAACAGATTATACACATACACCACAGCGCACAGCACGGTGACAAACACGAAGAAATAAAACAACATCATGTTCTTGCTCTCGGGCTCCCAAAATCCTTCGGGCAACTTTGCCGAGATGGTTATGGCACTATTAGCCTGCATGTTAGCAACATGTCCTTTAATGGCGTGACTCGCCTTGTCATAGGTCATTTCCACACCGGCGGCATTAGTGGTGCTGCCGCGGGGACCGCTGTATAAGTGAAGGCCATTCGCTGCCTCGTCGGGGAGCGGCATGTCAAACTGGATGTTGAAATCCATCTCCTCGACTTCGGTGTTCCAGCCATAGCCCCAAATGGTGTGACACAGGAAATCCTCGCCGTCAAACCTGTCGTCCAGGTACTGGACCTGATAGTAGATGTTATATACCTGCTTGCCTTCAACGCAATAATCACCACTGCCTATCCTGATGATGGTGTTCTCGGCATCGGTGTCATCGCCTTCAACCTCGTAGTCATAACCATCAACGCTTATCCCGCGGATAATGTTCTTGTAAACCTTCTCCTCGACCGAGCCGTCAGGGTTTGTGAAACCATAGAAGAAGCGTGACGGGATATACTTGTAGATGCCGTGACGTGGCTCTGAAAAGTCAACCTCGAGCGTCTCGGTCACGTCCCACGTGCTGTTCTCGTGCACTACGGCATTGATAGTGACATGCTTGAGGGTATAACCTCCCCTATCGGCACGTGCCCACGAAATCGTGAGCACGCCGAGTAATATGAATGTAAGTAATCGCTTCATGACGGAGCAACCTATCATTTTGGATTTACACACCGAATGCCGATGCCAAATCTACATTCTTGCGCTCAGAAGCATCATCAACCTGGAAGTAAGGCACCTTCTCGAAGCCGAACATGTTGGCAACGATGTTGGTGGGCACGGTCTGCACGCGGTTGTTCTGCTGGCGAGCGGTGCCGTTGTAGTAACGGCGGCTCTTCTCGATGTCGCCCTCAATCTCCACGAGTTGCTCTTGCAGGTGGAGGAAGTTGGTGTTGGCCTTGAGTTCGGGATATGCCTCGCAACGCACCATCAGGTTGCGGATTCCGGCGCTGATCTCTTTCTCCTGCTCGATGCGCTCTGCCATAGGAGCGCTCTCGTTACGGGCCATGATCACCTTCTCCAGAGTCTCGGCCTCGTGCTTGGCATACGCCTTGACGGTTGCAACGAGGTTTGGAATCATGTCGTGACGCTTCTTCAAGTAAACGTCCATTGTAGAGAATGCCTCCTCTACGTCGTTACGACCTCTTACCAAGCCGTTATACATACCCATTACTCCTAAACCAAGCAATAAAATGCCTACTACCACGATAATGGTAACTATAATTCCCATTCCCATTTTAATTCAATTTTTAATTAGTTTATAATTTGTTGTTATTTGTCAATTTACAAAGTTAGTATTTTTTCTCTAAACTTGCAATTTTCGTGCCTATTTTCCAGAATATGCCACACCGAAGCCCACGAGATGATCGTAACGGTCGCCCATGGGGCGGTCATACACCCTTATTGCATAGCGGTTTATGGTCTGGAACTTGTCGCCTTCGATTTTGGCGGTCTGTCCTTTCTGCGTGCCATCGGGCACCCACAGGTACTGGTAGTTATAGGCCCCTTGTTTGAGCAGCAGGTCGTTAAGGTAACAGCCTGTCGCTGCGTCATATCTCATCTTTACCGCGTTCAGCGGCAAGCCCTGGGTGAACTCTCCGTCCAGTATTATCGAGCCACCGGTAAGCGGACCACCGGTGTCGAGAGTGAAGTGGGTCACCACATAGTCGGCCTCGCGGTTGCTGTCGTCGCACTCGCTGTTGCGCACGGTGAAATGGCCATGCTGGGTCTGGTCATACAGATACATGTCGGTGGCACGAGGCTCGTCGGTGCGCAGCGTCGCATGGTAGTACGGCTCAAAGTAGCGTATGCTGGACACTCCCATGTTGATTGTGTTGGTGTTCACCATCTCCATGCGGCGGTACTCGTTGCCGGCATTGAAGATGAGAAGCGGATTGTGGTCGTAGGTCATCTTGCCCATCTCCACCATCAAGGGACGCGTGATCACTCTCTCGTCGTCGGTGCGCGTGTTCTGCGACACCACCAGCGTCAGTTCGTTGTAGGGGTCGCTTATGTTCTCTCGCTTGTAGCCCAGTTCCACTGCCACCTGCTGGTGCGCGTCGTTATAGTCTATGTCGGTGTTAGTCGACACCTCTGCCATCACGTCCACCAAGTGCTCGCACATCGAGAAGCGGCTCTGGAACAGCACCTTGTCGGGGTCGTCTTGCTCAAACACTTCTAGCAGGTAGTTGCCGCTCTTGGTTATCACGAAGTCCTCGTTGGGCAATTCAAACGAGTAGTGGCAATACTGCACAAACGTGGCTTGGCTATGGCCGTAGTCGGTGATGTCGCCATAGTTGAAACCATCCACATACTCGCTCTCCACCAGTGCCGATGGCTGCCAGTCGGCATTGCAGTGGGTCACGCGATAACGCAGGTAGTGCTCGTCGTAGTCGAAGTAGTCAAATCCCACTGCTATCCTGTCGCCTGTGCCCATCACTATTACGGGAGGCATATAGGCATTGCTCGTTGGTGCCACTTTCAGGCTGTGCACATTGGAGTCTATTATTTTCACACGAGTGTCGCGTTGCTGTGCACACATCATAATTGTCACAAACAAGCAAACAGCCGTCAGTGCATATCTGTTATTCTTCATTCCTTTTTTCTATCAGTTATGTGGCAAAGATAATAAAAAATCGTAAA
>JAGHSP010000072.1 GCA_018065815.1 Candidatus Sodaliphilus limicaballi
AAATCAACAAGAAATTTATTCTTTGTCAACATCCTCATGTTACACAAAAGTGTTAGCAACAATATTCCTAATGTCCTGACGGACATGTATTGATGCAATAATTTTGATGCGGTTGCCCTGCTAGTGATGTTGTTTTTTGGTTTTTTCCCGTTATTTTAGACATACAACCATAATCCAACAAATACTCTGCGGGGGGAAGTCGATGCAATGACGATGCAATGTTACGACTTTGTCGTCAATTTTCTTTGCATTTTATTGCAAAAATCGATTTTTATTTATAATTTTACACATTCTTTGCTACAAAAAGAACTAAATACATAAAAACCAAATAAAAAAACTACAGTTTGACTATGAAGAAACTAATGTTTGCAGCAGTACTCGGGTTGCCGTTGTGCGCCTATGCCCAGCTGGTGAGCGTGGGCGAGGTCACAAAGGTCAACATCCCCGAGAACCTAGCTAACAAAGTGGCGGCGATAAGTCCCGACGGAAGTTATCTGCTCATCACTACCGACACTAATGCGGGTTTGTCACGCTATGACCTTGCCACTGGCAGGGTGGAAAAACTCACCGATGCACAGGGGGCTGGCCACGATGTGAAAATCTCGGCCGACGGCCAGGATGTGATCTACCGCGAAAATTCCTACGACAAGCATCACCTCAAGAAAGTGGGCGTTAAAAACAAGAACCTAGCCACTCGCAAGGAATCAGTGCTAGTGAAACCCACGCGCAACTTGCAGGCTATGGATGTGCAAGGCACTACAGCCACCACCGTGGCATCGGGCAAGATGAGCATGAAGGCTCTGGGTAAAGTCCAGGCACAGCAAGCTCATGCTATTCTCTCGATCGACAAACTCCACCTCATGAAGACCGAGAACGGCGTTACCACTGAGTTCTCGCCCCTGGGCAGCGACAAGCGCTACATCTGGCCCTCGGTGTCGCCCGACGGCACTAAAGCCTTGTTCTATGTCACCGGCTATGGCGCATACGTGTGCAGCATTGAGGGAGGCAACCTCATCGAACTGGGTCAAGTGCGCGCGCCTCGATGGCTCAATGACAATATTATCGTGGGCATGAATGATCAGGATGATGGTCGTGTTTATACCTCGTCAAGCATCATCGCCGTGGACCTCAACGGCACAACTCAAACCCTCACCAGCGACGACGTGATAGCAATGTACCCGCTGCCCACTGCGGCAGGTGACAAGATTGCCTTCTCGACTCCCACCGGCGAGGCCTATATCATCAACATTAACAAGTAAACAACAGTGCAGCTATGAAGAAATCATTATTACTTGCAGCCGCTGCACTTGTTGCAGCAAGTGCGCTCCAGGCCAAGACTGCCGAGGAGCTGCGCATCTACCTCAACCCCGGTCATGGCTCTTTCACGTCAAATGACCGCCCGATGAACACTATCGCTCATCCCACCACCACTTCGCTCAAGGACACCCTGGGCTTCTACGAGGGACGTGGCACATTGCCTCGCTCGCTCTACATAGGCCACACCCTGCAAGAGATGGGCGTGAAGAAGGAAAACATCGTGTTCTCACGCACCAAGAACGGCCCATGGCCTACTAACTCGGAGTCAAGCACGAAGTATAATCGCGGTCTCTCGGAAATCTGTGAGGAAGTCGAGGCTGGTAACTTCGACATGTTTGTGGCTTCACACAGCGATGGTAGTGATGACAAAACTGCCAACTATTCGACTTATTTGTATCGTGGTACCGATGCAAGCGACTATGCGTCAGGCAGCAAGGCGATGGCACAAGCTAATCATCCCTACCACCTTGCGACAGGTATTGAGAACTATTCGAGAACCGCATCTAACATCAGGGGTGACATCTCGTTCTATGGCAGCTCAAGCACTGCTACACGCAGCAATGGCAAGTCTTATACAGGCTACTTGGGCGTGCTCAAACATGGCACTCCCGGCTATCTGCTCGAGGGATTTTTCCACTCTTATCCTCCTGCACGCCATCGTGCGCTCAACTTCGACTACGACCGCCACGAGGGTCTGCGCGAGGCACGCGGCATAGGCGCGTACTTCGGATTACCCACTCTCAAGACGGGTGCAATCCTGGGTACTGTTAAAGATGCCGTCGAGGTGATGAACCACAGCCTCTACACTTACCGTGCCGGCACCGATGACCAGTTTGTGCCTCTCAACGGTGCTACTGTAAAGCTCATGAAGGACGGCAATGAGGTTGCAACCTATACCACCGACCAGGAATGGAACGGTGTGTTCTCGTTCTTCGACGTGGCTCCGGGCACCTACCAGCTTGTGGCTTCACACCCAGGTCATGCAACAAGCAGTCCCGTTGAAATCACAGTGAAGGCCAACGAAACGTCATACGCCAAGATGCACCTCGATGTGACATCGCTCGAGGAATATACCTTCACGCAAGATGCAGGCACAACCTATGCTGCTATCGAGGGCACCGTGATGCAGACTCTCCAGCAGGAGGACAACACCATCGTGCTCAGTCACAGCGGCAAGGATGCCCACCTCTATGTGGTTGACAACAAGACCAAGCAAGCCACAGCTATCAGCACCGAGGGTATCTACAAGAACGAGACCAATCCCGGTTTCTACAACCAGATAGGCTCAATCGCATTGACCCAAGATGGCAAACTCGTGAGTGTGTCGAGCGTGCGTAACTCATCAGACGATTCGCAGGTTGCTACAGGCTATGAGCGAGGAACGTTGTATTCTTACATTTGGGATAGTCTCGATGCAACTCCCCGTCAGTTCTTCACAACACAACACTCGGGCAACTACTATAATGCCGACATGGGTTATGCAGTTGCTGTCAATGGTTCATCGACATTGTGCACCGTGGCTATCACAGCAGTCACGTCATCTTCTTCTCGTGCGATACGATTCACTAATGTCACTGTTGCTAACGGTACTGTGACCAAGACATGGCATGCTAACACCAATGCCGAGTTCTCTGGCACTACTATGGGCGATGTGGCTGCAGGCGCAAGACTTGCTCTCGCTGTTTCGCCCAATAATTCAAAAAATTATATCCTGGGCAGCAGCAACGGCAAGGTTGCAGAGTTTGAAATGCCCACAGTGGCAGCTGGGGTCCCCACAGCTTACACCTACCTGCCCACTACTCACGGCGTGAATGGTGCAGGCTTGAGTTTCGTCAATTTGTCGGGCTTCCACGTCATGGTTGCTCCTTACGGCAAGACAAGCGGCATCAAGCTTCTCGACGTATCGGATGGTCTGAACAGTGCAAAACTTGTGAAGACAACCAATACCGACGTTCCTGCTTCGTCGGCAGTGGCAACAGCATCTTACAACGGAGCTGGCGCATGGGTTGATGGCATGGTTGTCAATGCTTATCTCACTGGCGACAACAGCATCGTGCGTTTCACTACCGACACTAACATTCCTGATCCGGACCCCGATTCCGAACCTGAACCTAGCGAGGTGCTCAAGGGCATTTATGCTTATAACCTCAACGTGACCAATAGCGACGAAGATGACGCTTACAACTTCTCGTTTGTTGCCAACAACAACGCTCGCGAGGCATTCCTCACCTTCTATGACGCTGCAACAGGCACCGATGTGGGTTCTAAACAACTCAAGGGCATCGTAGAGG
>JAGHSP010000212.1 GCA_018065815.1 Candidatus Sodaliphilus limicaballi
GTTACGATGTTGACAAAGAATAATTTTTTGTTAATTTTTAGTTGATTTCAAGCGAAGCGCCTTTTCTCTTAGGTTGTATTTAGGAGGTGGCGCTACGCTTGAAATACACTGAAAATAAGCTGAAAATATAAAAAACTGTTTTTTCGGCGGATTATCCCATCGCACGCAAAGCTATTGTACTTCGACCAGGCGGTTTTCGTTCATGCCATCAAAGGGACAGTCCCCCGTGATGGCATTCTGAATAGTTACGATGTTGACAAAGAATAATTTTTTTGTTAATTTTTAGTTGATTTCAAGCGAAGCGCCTTTTCTCTTAGGTTGTATTTAGGAGGTGGCGCTGCGCTTGAAATACACTGAAAATAAACATAAAATAAAATCTGTTTTTCAGCGGATTATCCCATCGCACGCAAAGCTATTGTACTTCGACCAGGCGGTTTTCGTTCATGCGTTTCATGTATTGCTGGATGATGGCTTTGAGTTTCTTCTCCATCGCAGGCTGGGCAGGATTGGTGCCGGCAAGGTTGTGCTTGAGAAGGCGGTCGCTGCGGTAATCGTAGAGACCCACCGTCTTTTCTCCGTCGAACTGCATCAACAGGTTATCTTGCACAAGCTGGTAGATGCCGTTGTTGTAGTTCACCGCCCACGAGTGGTCGGGGGCATGGAGCAAATCTTTGCCGAACGACATGAACCGCTTGTCGTAGCCCAGCAGGTGCAGCAACGTGGGGCTAATGTCGATTTGCTGCGCCACCACGTCGTCGCGCAGCTGCGGTTTGAGCGATCCGTCGGGGGTGTAGAAGATGATGGGCACCTCAAAGACGCCCAGGTCGGTCAGGTACTCGGCACGCTCGGCATGGTTGGTGTGGTCGGCAACAATCACAAAGACGGTGTTGCTGTACCACGGCTCGTGGCTCACGCGCTCGAAGAACCGGCGCAACGCCATGTCGGTATAGCGCCAGCAAGTGTTCATGGGGTGTCCGCTCTCATTGATAATGCCCTTGTAACGCTCGGGAATGGCAAACGGATGATGAGTGGTGGCACTGAAAAACGTTGTGACAAACGGCTGACGCATCACTTGCAGCGAGTCGGCAAAAAACTGCAAGAACTCTTCGTCCCATATCGCCCACTTGCCGTCGAAGTCGTCCATACCATGATACTTGGGCGACTCGCAATACTCGTCAAGGCCGGTGTAGGTGTTGAAGCCTATCGCATGGGCAAAAGCGCTGAATCCCATCGAGATGTTGTGACCGCCATGGAAAAATGCGCTGTGATACCCCATCTCGCCCAACTGCCGCGACAAGCCGGTGATCTCATTGGTTGACGCGGGCGTGAGGAAGAACGGCTCGACAAACATGGGTATGCCGCACAAGATCGACGGCATGGCGTCCATGCTCTTGCGCCCGTTGGCAAAACTGTACTTGAACGTGAGCGACTGCGATGCTATCGAGTCGATGAAAGGCGTGTGCCCTCCTACCCCACCATTATAATAAGACGTGTATTCCTTGCCCAGGCTCTCCATGATGAGCACCACCACATTCTTTCCACGCAACACGGCGCTATCGCCAGGCAGCGGTTCCACGACGGGCGTGAACGTGCGCTCCATCTCGTCAACAGGCATATAGTCGGGGGTTACGAAGGCCTGCTTGCCTATGCTGCGTATCATGGTGAACGGTGTGTTGAGCACCAGCGACACCTCGGCTGCACGGGAGGCATACTGGTTGGCATTGTTGATAGTGATGGGCATCGTGCCTGCAAACACGCTGCCCCTGATGCCCACTATGGCAAGGGGCACAGCCAGCAACAGCGCTGGCACCTGCACCCAGTAATACACCTTGCGGCTGTGCCACCACGTGAGCGATGCAGCGGTGTAGCATCTCCACAACGCCCACACCACGAAGGCAAACACAAGCACCAGGTACCAGTGAGACACAAACTCGCTCATGAATATCGACGCGATGTTGTCCTCGCGGGCAAACTCGCTGAACACGCTCACCGTGCTGCGACGGCCCGTGAACTGGAAATAGACCGAATCGACAATGTTGCTGAGCAGCGCCACAGCGTTGGTCGCCACAAAGAGCCACCGCAGCCCCTTGTGGAAACCCTCGCGCTCCTTGAAGTGCAGGGGAAACAGCATGAGCACCAGGAACAGGCTGTTGACATAGAGTATCGCCGTGGTGTCAAACACCAGCGACCCGCGCAGCATGGTCATGCACGACGTCCACGTGAGCCCAGGGGCAAACACACTCCAGTTCACCACGAAGAACACCAACCGGGTAAACATCCACATCACATAGGCCAACGCGAGATTGCGC
>JAGHSP010000230.1 GCA_018065815.1 Candidatus Sodaliphilus limicaballi
TGGGCCTCGGCGATGACCTTGCCGTGGCGCACCACCATCACGTGGTGTATGTCGGTCTGCTTCACCACCTGCAAGGAGTCGATGAAACGGTTCACTGCCGCTGGGTCAACGCCCTCGGCGGCAGGAGTGGAACGCTGCAAGTCGCCCACCTGGGCCACCGCAACAGCCGCCCAGGCAGCACACAACATGAGTAATATCTTCTTCATTGCTTTTTTTGTTATTATCGTTAATGTCGTTATTATCGATGCTTCCTGTGGTGCCATATTTCCAGGCTGTTGATGGCGTTTTGCCACAGGATGTAGCACCCTGGCCCCACGGCACACAGCGGCGTGAGGTAGGTGTAGGCAATCCACACGGCAAACGCGGTGTTCTTTTGCCCAAGACCCTGCCCGCTCTCGACCGTTGCGCCGAAGAAGTGCCCCACATACCGCCCCGTGGCGAACTGTACCAGGCACACTACCAGCGAGATAGCCGCAATGATCAGCACGAATCCCACAGTGGTGCCGGCATGGGCGATATACTTGACCGTGCTGCCGGTGACAATGCTCAGCGAGATGCCCCACATGTAGAACGACAAGTCCTCGATGGCTACGATGCGCTGATGCAGGCGGCGCAGGTAGTGCTTCACAACGTAGGCAGCCGCCATGGGCACCACGAGCACGAGGCACACCTTGTATAGTATCGCGAGGAATGCCTCGACAAACGAGATGTCGAGCGTGTTGTCAATGAGCGGGAACACCGTGGGCACTAGCAGCGCGGTGATGAAGTTGGACACAAAGGTGTAGGTGGTCATTGATTCCAGATTGCCGCCCAGCTTGGCCGTGACCACAGCCGCCGCGGCTGCTCCGGGAGCGATGACGCAGGTGAGCAGGCTCTCGGCTATCACAAGCTGGTCGCCACCGATGCCGCTCACGATGATCACCGCCGCCAGCGCCGCAGTGATGGCCACCTGAAACACGGTGATGATCCAGTGCCACGCCGTGGGACGCATCTTGCTGAAATCCACACGGCAAAAGGTGGTGAACAGTATCATTCCCATGAAAAACGGGAAGATGGCGTCGAAGATGGGGTTGAAAAACCGTGCGGCGCCGTCGAGGGCAGGAATGCCGGCAAAGACGAGATAGGACACTGTCCCGGTCACGATGGCCGAGGGCAGTGTCCAGTCTTTTAAGAATTGTATTATCCTGCGCATAAGGTAATTAAAAGAAATTTTCTATCTCCCACAGAGGCACAGAGGACACAGAGAGAAATAAATAATCTGTTGAATCTGTGTAATCTGTGGTTTGCATTAAATAATTTCTATTAATTTCGGATAATTTCTTTCAGTAAAAAAATCTCTGTGCCCTCTGTGCCTCTGTGGGAGATAGAAAATTCCGTTAAATCACCACGTTCACCAGTTTGTTGGGAACCACGATGACCTTCTTGGGAGTGCCGCCTTCGAGCCACTTCTGTGCCGCGGGCTCGGCGAGGGCTATGCGCTCCACTTCCTTGGCATCGGTGCCCACAGCCACCTCGATGTTGTAGCGGGGACGGCCCTTGATCATCACGGTGTACTTAACCGATGATTCCTTGAGGTATTCCTCGTTGCACACGGGCCACTGGGCGTCGCACACCGTGCCTTCGTGGCCGAGCACGTGCCACAGCTCCTCGGCGATGTGGGGCGCGAAGGGAGCGAGCAGGCGGACGAACAGGTCATACACCTCGCGGCTGTCGCACTTCATGCCGGTCAGCTCGTTGAGGCATATCATGAACGCTGCCACGCTGGTGTTGTAAGAGAACGCTTCCACGTCGGCAGTCACCTTCTTGATGAGCTTGTGCACGCTCTTCAGGGCTTCCTTGCTTGCGGGCGCGTCGTTCAGGCGCAACTCGTCGCCAGCGAAGAACTGTGCCCACAGGCGCTTGAGGAAACGGTTCACGCCGTCGATGCCGTTGGTGTCCCAGGGCTTGCTGGCCTCGACCGGACCCAGGAACATCTCGTAGAGGCGCAGGGTGTCGGCACCGTAGCGGTCCACGATATCATCGGGGTTAACGACGTTGTACATTGATTTCGACATCTTCTCGATTGCCCAGCCGCAGATATACTTGCCGTTCTCGAGGACGAACTCGGCATCCTTATACTCGGGGCTCCATGCGCGGAACTTGTCGAGGTCGAGGGCGTCGTTCTTCACGATGTTCACGTCCACGTGGATGGGCTGCACGTCATACTCGTCCTTGAGGTTGAGTGATACGTATTTGTTGGTGCCCTTGATGCGGTAAACGAAGTTGCTGCGGCCCTGGATCATGCCCTGGTTGATGAGTTTCTTGAAGGGCTCGGCCTCGCACACGTAACCATAGTCATAGAGGAACTTGTTCCAGAAGCGGCTGTAGATCAAGTGGCCTGTGGCATGCTCGCTGCCGCCCACGTAGAGATCTACCTGGCGCCAGTACTCGTTCACCTGCTTGTCCACGAGGGCCTCGTCGTTGTGTGGGTCCATGTAGCGCAGGTAGTAGGCGCTGCTGCCGGCAAAGCCGGGCATAGTGCACAGCTCCAGGGGCTGGCCGTTGGTGGCCACCCAGTTCTTGGCACGTCCCAGCGGGGGCTCGCCGTCCTCGGTGGGAAGGAACTTATCCACCTCGGGGAGCTGCAGGGGCAGCTGGTCTGCGGGCAATGCCTGGGGCTGGTTGTCCTCGTCGTAGTAGATGGGGAAGGGCTCGCCCCAGTAGCGCTGGCGGCTGAAGATGGCGTCGCGCAGGCGGTAGTTGGTCTTCACGCGGCCTATTCCGGCCTCTTCGATGAAGGCCTTGGTCTTGGCGATTGCCTCTTTCACTTGCAGGCCGTCGAGCTGCAACATGTCGTTGCTTGAGTTCATCATGATGCCGTCCTTGGCGTCAAAGCTCTCCTCGCTCACGTCGGCGCCCTCAATCAAGGGGATGATGGGCAGGTCGAAGTGGCGTGCAAAGGCGTAGTCGCGCGAGTCGTGGGCAGGCACTGCCATGATGGCGCCTGTGCCGTAGCCTGCCAGCACATAGTCGCTGATGTAGATGGGTATGTTCTTGCCTGTGATGGGGTTAACGGCATAGCTGCCGCTGAACACGCCGCTCACCTTCTTGTCGATCAGGCGCTCGCGCTCGGTCTTCTTCTTCACCTCGGCAAGGTAAGCCTCGACCTGGGCCTTCTGCTCGGCAGTGGTCACGAGGTTCACATAGTCGCTTTCAGGCGCAAGCACCATGAAGGTGACACCGAAGATTGTATCGGCGCGGGTGGTGAAGATGAGCATCTTCTCGTCGCTGTCGGCGATTTTGAAATACATCTCGGCACCCTGGCTCATGCCTATCCAGTTGCGCTGGGTCTCTTTGAGCGAGTCGGTCCAGTCCACTGTGTCGAGGTCGCGCAGCAGGCGGCCGGCATATGCGCTCACACGCAGGCACCACTGGCTCATGAGTTTCTGCTCCACGGGATAACCACCGCGCACACTCAGGCCCTCGCTCACCTCGTCGTTGGCGAGCACTGTGCCCAGCTTAGCGCACCAGTTCACCATGGTCTTGCCGCGGTAGGCGATGCGGTAGTTCATGAGCATGTCGTTCTTCTCCACCTTGGTCATAGCGTTCCACTGCTCGGCAGTGAACACGTCGTCGATATTGGTAGCGGCGTTGCAGCCCTCGTTACCGTTCTTCTCAAAGAAAGCCACGAGCTCCTCGATGGGGCAGGCCTTTTGCAGCTCGGTGTTGTAGTAGCTGCCAAACATCTTGAGGAATGCCCATTGGGTCCACTTGTAGTAGCCAGGGTCGCAGGTGCGCACCTCGCGGTCCCAGTCAAAGCAGAAGCCTATCTTGTCGAGCTGCTCGCGGTAGCGGGCTATGTTCTGTGTAGTTGTCACCTCGGGGTGCTGGCCTGTCTTGATGGCATACTGCTCGGCGGGAAGGCCGTAGGCGTCATAGCCCATGGGATGCAGCACGTTGAAGCCCTGCTGGCGCTTGTAGCGGGTGTAGATGTCGCTGGCTATGTAGCCCAGGGGATGGCCCACGTGAAGGCCTGCACCGCTGGGGTAGGGGAACATGTCCAGAACATAAAACTTGGGTTTACTCTGGTCAACCTCAGCGCGATACACCTTGTTCTCGCGCCAGTACTGTTGCCATTTTTTCTCAATCTCGTTAAACTTGTAATCCATTGTATATTGTGTTATTTTATATTCTAACTTGCAAAGTTACAATTTTCTAACGAAAGACGAAACACGAAACACGAAAAAACAAGGCAACCGCATCAAAATTGCATTCTGTCCGATAGGACAGTACCTTTGACAACCGTGTAGGCGCGCAGGGGCAAAGCTCCAAGAGCCCCCTCATTTTAGGCATAAAACCCTAACCCAATGATAGAAAAAATCTTTTAAATTCGAATAATTTCTTTCAGTAAAATAATCTCTGTGCCTGTGTGGGGAATTGTGTGTCAGATAAGTCCCACGCAGGCCAGGAAGATGATCACCACTGCCACGGGAGCCACCCAGCGCAGGCACAGCACGGTGTAGTTGAGAACGTACTTGTTCAGGTGGTTGCGGTTGGTCAGTTGGTCGGCGATGATGCGCTTGTCAAGGAACCAGCCCACATACACCGCCGTGAACAGGCCGCCCATCAGCATGAACACGTTTGATGCTGCATAGTTGAACAAGTCAAACAAGTTCATACCCCACAGGGTGACATCGCTCAGCACGTTGAACGACAGGGCGCTAAGCACGGCTATCACCAGCGTGAATGAGGCAACATAGCATATCGCCTTGTTGCGGCTCATGTGAAACTCTTCGCTGATGAACACGATGGGGCATTCGCTCAGGATGATGGTGGATGTGAGCGACGCAAAGAACAGCAGCACAAAGAACAGCATTGCCCACACATAGCCGCCCGTCATCTGCTGGAACACGCTGGGGAGGATTTCAAACACCAGCTTGGGACCGGCCTCGGGCTGCATGCCGAATGAGAACACCGCGGGGAAAATGACGATGCCGGCAAGGATGGCCACCAGCGTGTCGAGCGAGGCTATGGTCACAGCGTCGCGGCTGAGAGAGGTGTCGTCCTTGAAGTATGACGAATAGGCCACAAGGCAGCCTATACCCAGGGTGAGCGACATGAATGCCTGGCCCATGGCGTTGACCACGCCTTTCCAGGTGAGGTGCCCAAAGTCAGGCTTGAACAGGAACTCCATGCCCTCCCACGCGTTGGGGAGCATGAGCGAGTTCACGCAGAAGATTACCAGAAGCAGGAACAGCAGCGGCGTCATCACGTTCGACACGCGCTCGATGCCATGCTGCACGCCACGGCTCAGCACGGCGAAGTTGACCACGAGGAACAGCACCGTCCACAGGGTGCACTGCCATGCGTCGCCCACAAAGTTGCCGAATATCTCGCTGTATTGCTCGGGAGTGTGCCCCGAGAGGCTGCCCTTGATGGCCAGCAGCAGGTATTCAACCACCCAGCCGCACACCACGCTGTAAAAGCCCAGTGTGACGATAGAGCCCAGCACGCAGATGTAGGAGAACCCATATAGTTTGCTGTTGGGCGACAGCTGTTTGAGGGCACCCATCATGTTCTTGTGGGTCGAGCGGCCTATGACGAACTCGCTCAACATCACGGGAATGCCAAGTATGACAACACATATCAGATATACCAGGATAAACGCTCCGCCGCCGTTCTGGCCAGCCTCGTAGGGGAAGCGCCATATATTGCCCAGGCCCACTGCCCCGCCCACTGTTGCCGCCACGGCACCCATGCGGGTGGCAAAGCCCATGCGCTTCTTTTTTTTCAGTTGTGACATATTTGCACTAATAATTGTTATGTTTTAGTCTAAATTTATAAAAATCTCTTATTGACGGTGCAAAATTACTAACAAATTCCCACTTAACCAACCTAAATTGCAAAAAAAACACCTTTCCGCACAGGAAAAGGTGCATTATTGGGTTATATTTTGATTGCAGGCGTCACAGCGAGCCTTGCTCCACTCGCACGCAGATGCGCTCTATCACGGCATCTTCCTTGTTCTTTTCGGGGTGATAGCCCTGCTTCAGGCTCACGCCGAAGAATTTGCCGAACGTCTGCCAGAATCCGGCCCTGAACGTGCCCAGGAACGCTTTCACTATGCTGTAACTGTTCTGGTTCGTCTCGCGGTTGATGAGCTTGATCAGCATCTTGCCTTGGTTCTTGGTCAGCTTTTTCATCGCTGGCTTGTACTGGTTGAACACGTTTTTCTCAAACGCCTTCATGTATTCCTGCTTTTCCTTCTCGTTCTTGTAGGTGCCCATGTACTCGTAGGTCTCGAGAAGCATGGCGCTGATGGCCTTGGCATAGGGGAGCGTGCGTTTCACGTCGCGCACCGTCTTCCAGTAGAATTCCTCTTCCTTCTTGTTGCGGAAACGCTCGCGGGGATAGATAGTGATGGGGTTAAACACCAGCATCGCCAGCGTGTCGCCTGTCGAGGGCTCAATGAAATGATACATGCCGGCCCACACGTCCTGCAACGCCGACGGAACCTCGATTGTACTCACCGCATCCTGCGCATGAGCACGCCCCGGAACCACCAGCCAGCAGAGTACTGTCAATATTAGCATCAAGCGTTTCATCACTTAAAATTTTGTGCGAAAATACACCAAAGATTCAATACAACGCAAAAAAACTAATATAAATAGTGTTAAAACCCCGCAATATCCCCATTACACCTATATTATATATAGCAAGTTCTATTGCATATCGCATCTATCGCAACTATCACCATCTATCGCAACTATTGCATCTATCGCATCTATTGCATCTATTGCAACTATTGCCATCTATCGCCATCCATCGCCATCTATCGCATCTATTGCATCTAT
>JAGHSP010000351.1 GCA_018065815.1 Candidatus Sodaliphilus limicaballi
GCCTAAAATGGTATAAAAAGGAAAAAAAACAGATTTTTTATAACTGAAAGAAATTAAAATAATTAAAAGAAATTATTCTTTTGTCCTTGTGTTCTTTTGTCAAGAAACCACAGATTAAACAGATTATCTCTGTGACCTCGGTGCCTCTGTGGGGGAGGTCGCAAACGGAACTTGCCCTTGCAATCGCAGTTGTCTAGGTGGTTTTTTCGTCTTTCGTCCTTCGTCCTTCGTCTTTCGTATTTCGTGAAAATTTTGTATCTTTGCACAATAAAATACACTAACTATGTCATTAGCCCTGTTGACCAAATTGCTGATTTCAACTATTGCCGTGGGATTTACCCCCGGCCCGGCCAACATTTATGCTCTGTCGTGTGGCATGAAGCATGGACGCCGTCATGCTATGGGCATGTGGGCAGGACTTGTGGTGGGATTCTCGCTTGCACTGGTCGCTGTGGGGCTCGCCTCCTATCTCGCTGGCAACGCTATGGGGCACTATGTGCAATACATCAAGTATCCCGGTGCGGCCTATATCGCCTGGCTGGGGTGGGGCATCATGCACAAGAGCAAGGGCAATGACGACACGAGCGAGCGTCCCTGCACTTTTGTTGATGGGCTTATCGTGCAACTCACCAACGCTAAGATGATTCTGTTCTCGCTCACCACATTTGGCACCTTTGTATTGCCCATGCCCAATCACACGCTGGCCGACTTTGGCCTCGTGGCGGCATTGCTCTATATCGCTGGCCCCGTGGCAAACCTCACATGGCTCATGGTGGGCATTTGGCTCAGACCTTATTTCGAAACCTACAAGCGCACGCCGTCTATCATCATGGGCGTTGCTCTTATCGCGTGTGCTCTGCTCATCTTGTTGAGTTGACCGAAAATATTTCTGTTATTTTATCAAACCATGGAAATTAAATCTAAACTACTCAAAATTTAGAGTAATCCTTTGGAAAAACATGCACAAATGTGCTAACTTTGTACCAAAATTCAACAAGACTAGTAGTATCATCATATTTATGGAAGAGAAAAAACTGCATTTCGAGACTCTACAAATACACGCGGGCATGATTAAGGACGAGACCGGTTCTCGTGGCCTGCCCATCTATCCCACAGCGGCTTACCGTTTCAAAACCTGTGACTACGCAGCCCACCTTTTTGAGCTGTCGGAGCCTGGCAACATCTATACACGCCTTCAAAACCCCACCAGCACGGCATTTGAGCAGCGCATCGCTGCCCTTGAAGGCGGTGTGGGCGCGCTGGCTGTTTCTTCGGGCATGAGCGCACAGCTCATTGTCATCACTGCTCTGGCTAGCGCGGGCGACAACATCGTGGCTTCGCCCTACCTCTACGGCGGCACTTTCAACCAGTTCAAGCTCACGTTCAAGAAACTGGGCATCGATTGCCGTCTTGCTCCCAGCGACAAGGCCGAGGACATCGAGCCGCTGGTCGATGAGAAGACCCGCGCCATCTACGTGGAGTCGATGAGCAATCCCTCATGCAATGTGCCCGACCTCGAAGGCCTGGCTGCTGTTGCTCGCAAGCACGACGTGCCATTTGTGGTCGATAACACCTTCGGCGCTGGCGGTTACCTGTGCCGTCCCATCGAGTGGGGCGCCAACATCGTGGTGGAGAGCGCTACCAAGTGGATCAACGGCCACGGCACTGCAATGGGCGGCGTGATCGTTGACGCTGGCACCTACAAGTGGGACAATGGTAAGTTCCCCGAGATTGCAGGTCCCAGCGCCGGTTATCACGGACTTAATATGTATGAGGCATTCGGCAACCAGGCATTCATCGTGAAGTGCCGTGTTGACGGCCTGCGCGATCTGGGATGCTGCCCGTCATCGTTCGATAGCTACCTCATGGCACTTGGTCTCGAAACTCTGTCGCTGCGTGCCGCACATGCTGTGGAATCTACACGCCGCCTTGCCTTGTGGCTCAACGAGCACCCGCTGGTGGAGAAGGTGAGCTACGTGGGACTGCCCGACAACTCCTCGCACGAGAATGCTAAGAAATACTTCCGCCACGGAGGCGGCGCAGTGCTTGCCGTGCAGCTCAAAGGCACCCTCGATACCACGGTCAAGGTGGTGGAAAACGTGCAGCTGTTCCAGCACATGACCATGATAGGCGACTCGGTGAGTGTGATCACTCACCCCGCCTCTACAACCCACAAGCAGCTCAGCGACGAGGAACTGGCAAGCGTGGGCATCACTCCCACACTGCTGCGCCTCTCTCCGGGACTGGAACATGTGGACGACCTCATCGCCGATCTCGAACAAGCATTCAACAAGGCATTGTAAACAAGCAAAAAAGAAAATATTTTCCTATATTTTAATGGCTTTCGCCAAGAAAATGGCTCGCGATAGCGAGCAAAATGACAACACCTTAAATAACTTGATTTTGTGGACACGGTCCACCATTTTCTTGCGAAGCATAAAATCAAAATAAAAATATTTTCTTTTTTACCGGACAACAATATTTTCTTTTCTTAGATATATGGCAATAGAGAAGATACATTTTGACCAACCATTTGAACTGGAATGTGGCGCCGTGCTGCCTGGCATCACCGTGGCTTACAGCACTTACGGCACCCGCCAGGGCGACAACGTGATATGGGTGTGCCACGCGCAGACCGCCAACAGCGACGTGCCCGACTGGTGGGCACACACCGTGGAGACGGGACGTTTCCTCGACCCCGAGAAATACTTCATCGTGTGTGCCAATATTCTGGGTTCGCCCTATGGCACCACTTGCCCCGCGAGTGTCAACCCCGCCACCGGCGAGCCGTGGTATGGCGACTTCCCCATGGTCACCATTCGCGACATGGTGCGCGCCCACATGCTGCTGGCTCAGGCATTAGAGATTGAGCATGTGGAGCTGCTCATAGGCAGTTCGATGGGCGGTTACCAGTGCATGGAGTGGGGCATCATGCAGCCCCAGTTTGCCCGCCGCTTGGGCCTCATCGCCACCTGCGACCGCCAGATGCCCTGGGGCATCGCCTTCGGTGAGTCACAGCGCATGGCTATCCGTGCCGACCAGTCGTGGGGCGAACGCCGTGCCGATGCCGCCTACTGGGGGCTGGCAGCAGCACGCAGCGTGGCTATGCTCAGCTTCCGTGGCCCCGAGGCATTTAACCTCACACAGGACGACCCCGACCGCGACACCAAGCTCGACGAGTTCCGCGTGTGCAGCTACCAGCGTTACAACGGCGAGAAACTGTCCAAGCGATTTGACGCCTACTCCTACGTCACCCTGCTCAACGCCACCGACTCCCACAACGTGGCACGAGGCCGTGGCAGCGTAGCCCGGGCCCTTGGCAAGATAGAGGCACCCGCCCTCATCGTGGCAATCACCAGCGACAACCTTTTAACCCCTCACGGCCACGACAACCTCGTGAAGTACATCAAGCGCAACCAGTACCCCCTCATCGAGACAAACTACGGCCACGACGGCTTCCTGGTAGAAAACGAGAAACTCAACGGCATCATCCAGAACTTCATGGCACAGTAAACATCACACAAAGGCACAGACCCCAACGAGAGATAAAAAACTAGATAAAAAGAACCGTCCCTTTTATCTACTGTGGACATAGATTGGGATAATCCTGCAAATTATTCTATTGATATTTCGAAGTTTAACTAAAAAACAATACTGATATGAAGAGATTGAAACATTTATTTGCAATTGGATTGCTCTTGACTATATCATTTTGTTCAATTGCTCAAAGCAATGCTAATGAAAAAAATTACGATTACAGCAAATCTCAAATTGATAGCGTGTTGGTTATTTGTTATCCTATCGATGTGGAAACACCATCTAGAATTGGACGTTTAGATTTAGTTTCAGGTTATCACAAAAAAAATAAAGACTTAAAGTTCTATACACTACAAGACAGTATAGAGATTTCAGAATTTAAATCACATATGGGCCAATTGAAATCTAGCACAATTATGCCATATAGTCCGAACCACATATTACTCAACATAGCAATGTTAAATATTCAGGAACGACCAGATGATGATTATCGTGGGTGTTTTGTGATATACGCTCACAATCAAACAAATGTAATTTTTTATTCACGATTCTTTATATACGCTGATTTTGATAAATATGAAATGTCTCAGAATATGTATGATTACATCAGAAAATGGTTTTCTTAATGCAAAACAAGGTAATTGATTTTTTTATCAGTAATATAGCTTGTGATTCTGCGTTATACTTATGACAATATGGAACGTCTGCTCACTACATCGGTTGAACGTGACGGCGCGGAGCCGGTTTTGCTTTGCTGCACACGTATAACGACCTGGGCCGCTTGGCTACGCAGAGCCTTGGCGGCACAGCCGAGGGCAGCCATGCCATCATTAGAACCGTCCCTTTGATGGTTATGATGGTTACGAAACGCGGCGCTAACGCTTGCTACGAAAAACGAAAAACTTATTAGCAATTATGAAACAAAGAAATTTTAGGAACTATCAGGTTTGGAAAGATGCTATGAATTTAGTATCTAGCATATATCTTATGACCCAATCTTTTCCTAACCATGAGACTTACGGATTAGCGAGTCAAATGCAGCGTGCGGCCATAAGTATTCCCAGTAATATCGCCGAAGGATCGGCCAAACCCAATGATAGCGACTTTGCTCGGTTTTTAGATATTGCACTAGGTTCAAGTTATGAACTAGAAACACAAATAACTATTGCACATAACATCAATTATATTGACGAAGGGACACAAGACCAAATGATATTTAGGATAATTAATATCCAAAAACAGCTCACCCTATTTATAGGGAAAATCAGGAGTATTTAGTTTTTCGTCTTTCGTTTTTAAAAAAATTATGAAAAAATTTAACATAGGATTATTTGGATTTGGCAATGTGGGTCGCGGGCTTTACGACGTGCTGGAGCAGACCCGCCATCCACAGGCATGCATCAAGAAAGTGTGCGTGCGCAACATTAAAAAAGATCGCGGCATTGATGCCGCATTGTTTACCGACTGCGCTGATGACATCTTCGGTGACCCCGACATCAACATGATTGTGGAGCTCATCGACGACGCCCAGGCTTCGCTCACCATCGTGACCCGCGCCCTGCGCGAGCACAAACCCGTGGTGACGGGCAACAAGCACATGCTGGCCCACCACCTCGAGGAACTCGTGGCACTGCAACGCGAGACCGGCACTCCGCTGCTCTACGACGCATCGGCTTGCGGCAGCATCCCCGTGATCCGCAACCTGGAGGAATACTACGACAACGACCTGCTCACATCGGTCAAGGGTATCCTCAACGGCACCTCCAACTTCATTCTCTCGAAGATCTTCAACGAGAACATGACTTATCCTGCCGCGCTCAAACTTGCACAGGACCTGGGATTTGCCGAGGCCAACCCCACCAGCGACATCGAGGGATTTGACTCGCTCTACAAGCTGGTCATCATCACTGTGCACGCCTTTGGTCGCTATGTGCAGCCCAGCGATGTCTTCGTCTATGGCATCTCCACGATGAACGAGGCCGACATACGCTTTGCCAGCGAGAAAGGCCGCCGCATCAAGCTCATAGGCCATGTGGAGAAACTTGATGACAACCGTATGACCATGTGCGTGATGCCGCAGCTGCTGTCGCGCGACAAGTATATATACAGCGTTGAGGACGAGTTCAACGGCGTAGTCATCAAGGGCAAGTACTACGGCAAGCAGTTCATGTTTGGCCGCGGTGCCGGCGGTTATCCCACTGGTTCGGCAGTGTTGAGCGACATCATGGCATGCTCCTACGACTACAAGTATGAGTACAAGAAACTGGGTGCCGACACCGTGCCTGAATATTCGACCGACGTTTACTTCCGCATCTATCTGCGTTATGCCACATCGGCCGACCTGGCGCTGTTCAACTTCAAGACCATCAGCGAGAGCTACTCGAGCGACACCACCCACTACGTAGTGGGCGACATCCTACTCTCCGACCTGGTGCGCATCAAGCCCCAGCTCCAAGGCCGCAACCTCTTCATCGCTGCCTATCCCAAAGACTGACCAACCCAAAAAGAAAAATGCCAGTGGCTAGATAGGCGTGTAGTAACCGCAGACCTCAACGAGGTCGTTACTTGGGTTAAGAGGGTGTGTCAAAATGCGCTTTGATTTCGCATTTTGACACACCCTCATTTACAGACTGACCAGCAGCGTCCCCAACGGGGTCGCACTTTGTCAGTCTGTAAACATCCCTCTATCAAGAGTTTGTGCGACCCCGCAGTGTGCAGGCCGCTTGTTATTTACATTTTTCTTTCTTGTAGGGTAAAGGAAAGTGGATTATATCCACTCGAAGTTCTCTTTGCCGGCGGCGGCTTCGAAGTGGTACTTTGCTATGCCCAGGTCCAGGTGTGTGTAGCCCACAAGGGAGAATCTTCTGGATGCCTTCACGCGGTGTATGCCGTCGGGGCCGGGAGCGATGTACTCGAAATGGAACTTCTGCTGGTTGATTGCCGTGGGAGCGAGTAGGGCAGCGGCAACACCGTCGTTGAACCACGCAGGAGTGTCATCGCTTGCGTTGCTCACCTGCGAGGCTGTCTTGCGCTTGACGTTGCGTCCGGGGTCATCGCCATGTCCCAGAGCAATCATGCAGCATAGCTTCTCGCCCGGAGACACTGTGTAGGCTTCCTTGATATTGTTGTAGGTGAGTCCCACCCAGCACGTGTTGAGCCCGAGCGACTGTGCCAGCAGCACCAGTTGCTCGCCGTAGTAACCTATGCGCTCTGACAGGTCGCCCTCTTGCTTGCCCACCATGGCGAAGTAATTGCTCACGCCGCTGAATGTGCCGTAGGCCATCTTGCCCTTGAAGGCTCGTGGCTCGTCGGTGACTAGCTGTATGTGCAGGTTGCCTGCCTTGTTGACCTCATCGATTTTGTCTTGCAGAATTGCGACAAGGGCCTTGTCGATGGGGCGGTCAATGTATTTTCTCACCGACCGGCGAGATTGTATTGCTTCGAGAATAGTCATTTTTACTTGTTTTTGCGTGTAGTGTGGTCGAGGATGTAGTTGAGCACGAAGTCATAGTCCTCCTTGCCCACATACACCTGGTTGTAGTTGAACGGTGCGTTGACCTTGATGAGATGCCGGCGCGGGAACGGCTCGACCGATCGCACTGTCTTGAAGTCGCTGTGCATCTGCGTGCGGGCAGCAACGCGTATGCCCTGTGCCGTCATGCCCGGGTTGCCGCTAGCGACACCTGCAAGAGCAGCGATGCGGCCTATGAGTTGGGCTTTCTTGACGCCCGGAGGCATCTGCTTGTGCATCACGCCGTTGTCGTCCATCTCAAAGAGGACGACATACTTGCCGCCCACCATGAGGGCATAGGCAAAGTAACCCACAGCACACAGAGCCATCATGAACAGGAACATATAGAAGAAGGTGACTGTGACGTCCCACAAGCCTTTCCATGAGGGACCGTCACACAGTTCAATAATAATCAGGAACACCCATATTCCCACAATGATCCAGCCCATGATTTTCATCACCAGCATGAGGACGGTGGGGTTGGTGTACAGGCTCATCTCATAGAGCCAGCGGTATTTGCCGTCCCGGCACAGTACTACTCTCTCGCTGCGATCCATAAATATATCTATCAATAGGTACCCGACACGTGGCGATACTTTTTCTTCTTTTTCTTCTTCATCTCAACCTTTACAGGTGCAGGTGCAGGCTTGGGAGCCGGTTTTTCAACCTTCTTGGGCTCCTCTTTCTTGGGTTCCTCGGTAGCTTCAATCCTGACTAATGTCAATACCGACTTGAGAGTGAGGGGCTTACCTCCTTGGTTATAAGACTTGGTGTAGGTGAGCTTTATGCGGTCGGGACCCAGCTTGTCGAGAGTATAACTGTGTCCATCCATTGTGACAAACTCGCCGCCGCCATACTTGTATTTGCCGCTGCCTTTCTGTCCTGAAATGGTATATGTCCCGTCGCTTTTGAACTCTTGGATTTTGCCCTTGATTGGAGCCTCTGGTATTTCGGTGGCTAAAGGTCCAGTCACTTCCACGTCCACATCCACAATCTTCCATTTGCCTTGAAGCGAGAAGGGCAAGCTAGTATTGGGTTTAGGTGCAGCTCCTTGCCCGTATTTTCCGTCATCTTGATCTGCCTCTTCCTGATCCTCTCTTTCCTCTTCTTCCTGCTCGGCCTTAGCTTCCTCGGCAGCCTTTTTCTCTTCTTCAAGCTTTTCTTTCTCTTCTTTAGCTTTTTTCTCTTCGCGGCGCTTCTTTATGTATTCCTTCCACCAGTTAGGGGTTTTCGCATCCCAACCGTCATCCTTGTTCTGCTCCACGAGTTGCTTGGCAATCTCTTGCTCGTTCTTGTTCACTTCGAGATTCTTTTTCTCTCCACTCTTCACTTCCACGTCGTCAATCGTCTGCTTATCACCGTTCTTGTCAAGTGCGGTGACAGTGTATTCGCCTGCGGGAACCTGGATGGCGAGGTCGCCGTTAAATTCTTTTTCCTTGACTGCATAGATGGCGCCAGTCTCCTTGTCGCGTGCAATGATCATGCCGGTGGGCTTGCCGTCCTTGTCAGTGATTTGGATTTGTGCCATGCGCTCCTCGTCGGTGCCCCAGGTGAGTTTGGGATCGTTTCTTGCTTCGGCACCTTTCTTCAACATGGTCCACACCACCTGGCCATATTCAACAAACTCGCCGCCTCCCAGTTGCCCATCGAGCGAAATCTTGGTGTCTTTGCCCAAGTTCACTACCCAGCCTGATGTCTCGTCGGCAACGATAGCCTTAAGTGTGTTCATGTTATATTCGTCATAATCCTCTTTTGTGACAGTGCCATTGGCGATTTTACGCCCATATTCCACAGAGTTGTTAACCTTGTCGAGCACGTCATACACTTGGTCATAGCTCAATACCATGCCCTTGATATTCTCGCCCTTGGCCATATTGCCGTAGTACACAGTGGTCGAGCCGGCAACGTTGCCCACTACCTTGTTGATGCACTCCACATAGAGCTTGGCACCGGCGGTGATTGCACGGCCCGCCTTGCTGCAGAATTCTTTCTCCGAGAGGATACCCATGTCGTCGGCTACGCTCAGGTAGTTAGTCTTGCCCGGAGAGTCTTTTGCAGCTATGAATGTGTGGTAAATGCGGTTAGCGCGCACGTCATATTTGCCGTCGGCAAAGTTGTTCCACCATGTCTTATAGTCGGTCTCGCCCTGTCTCTCGTGTGAGTCCAGTTCATCAAAGAGTTCCCTGCGGTCTTTGTCGCTCAGCTTGGCTGCCACTGTGATAATCTGCTTGCGCGATTCCCTGGCAAGGTCGCTGGTGATGCCGCAGAACTCATAGAATGCCTGCGCAAAGAGGAGTATGCCACCCGTCGTGCCTGCGTGGGCTGGCGGGGCAATCATGTCCATCGCGCTCGACTTGGGACCCTTGCCGCCGGCTGTGCGTTCAGGGGCAAGAGCCACCACGTTGCCCTCTTCATCGAGCTGCGGGGTGGGGATTTCAAAGACTCCCATGTCGTTCAGGCGTTCGTAGGAATGCTTGAACTCGCTGCGGTGCTCCTCTAGCGTCGCCATGATGAGGGCATAGTCGCGCCAGTAGGCCAATTTGCGGTCGCCGAAGCACACCGTGTCATTCTCGGTGCATGTGAACTCATTGCTGCACGCATGTATCACGAGCGAACCCATTGCCTGCTGTATGGCTCCGGCATAGAAGAAGTTGTCAAGGTCCTTCGTGAAGTCCTCGCTGTTTATATACTCGGCATATTCCTCGTCGATTTCTTTGCTGCTCGAGCACGACGACACTAGGAACAAAGTCGCAACCGTTGCAACACACAATTTGGTGAATGAAAGGATTTTCATAAGTGGGCAATTATCCTAAATTCCGCAACCATTTGTTTCGGTAATACTTATAACGCAATGAGCAACAAGGTGTTGCCCACGGTGCCGCCCTGCTGGGATTTCACTTGGTTCAGTGTTGCGGATTCTGAATCGGTGAAAAACGCCAGCAACATGCAAAACACATGGCGAAGATACAAATTTAATCTGAAAAAATCAACCCTTTCGCCAGAAATTCCAGGGCAATCGCATCAAAACATGCCAAAACTTCCCGACTTCCCCCACGGAGTATTGGATCAGGTTATGGACCTAAAATGATGGGGGTAACAAAAAAAACAACATCTTGTAGGAATATAAC
>JAGHSP010000226.1 GCA_018065815.1 Candidatus Sodaliphilus limicaballi
ATATCCCGAGGTGGATTTTGTTTACCCCATGCACTTGAATCCCAACGTGCGCCGTCCCATCCATGAGGTGTTTGGCGAAGATTTGAGCAATCTGGGTAACCTGTTTTTCATTGAACCACTTGAGTACTTGAGCTTTGTTTATCTCATGGAGAAATCTAGCATAGTGCTTACCGATAGCGGTGGTATCCAGGAGGAGGCACCCGGACTGGGCAAGCCTGTGCTTGTGATGCGCGACACCACCGAGCGACCCGAGGCACTTGACGCTGGCACTGTGAAGCTCGTGGGCACTGACTATGACGCCATAGTGAACAATGTTTCGCTTTTGATTGATGACCAAGAGGCTTACATGAAGATGAGCAAGGCCGTTAACCCTTATGGCGACGGAAAAGCGTGCGAGCGCATTGTGAATGCATTGAAATAAGAATTACAACAATAAGATTACAGATTTAAGATGAAAGGAAAGATTTTAGTTACCGGAGGAACTGGATTTATCGGTTCGCACACCACAGTAGAATTGCAGAACGCTGGTTATGAAGTTGTGATTATCGACAACCTCAGCAACAGTAATGTGGAAGTGCTCGATGGCATTGAGAAGATCACAGGCATCCGCCCCGCGTTTGTAGAAGGTGACTGCACCGACCGTGCCACCGTGCGTCGTCTCTTTGAGGAGCACAAAGGTATCAGCGGCATCATCAACTTTGCAGCAAGCAAGGCTGTGGGAGAGAGCGTTGAAAAACCTATTCTTTACTACCGCAATAACCTTAATATCTTGCTCAACTTGCTCGAGCTTATGCCCGAGTTTGACGTGAAAGGTTTCGTGTTCTCATCGTCATGCACCGTATATGGCGAGCCCGATGTGAACCCCATTACCGAGAGCGCTCCCACCAAGAAGGCAACATCACCCTATGGTGCGACAAAGCAAATCTCGGAGGATATCATTGCCGACGTGATAAAGAGTGGTAGCCCCATTAAGGCTATCTTGCTGCGTTACTTCAACCCTGTGGGTGCTCATCCCAGTGCAGAGATAGGCGAGTTGCCAAATGGCGTGCCCCAGAACTTGGTTCCTTACCTCACACAGACTGCCATAGGCATTCGTCCCATGCTCAGCGTGTTTGGTAATGATTATGACACTCCCGACGGTTCATGCATACGTGACTTTATCAACGTAGTTGACCTTGCAAAGGCTCACGTCACTGCTCTCGACCGCATGCTTGAGGACAAGAGCGACGAAGCTCTCGAAGTGTTCAACATCGGTACAGGCAACGGAGTGAGTGTGCTCCAACTTATCAATGCCTTTGAAAAAGCAACCGGTGTGAAAGTGCCTCATAAGATTGTAGGCCGTCGCGCAGGTGACATCGAGAAGATATGGGCCGATCCCAAGAAGGCTAACGAAGTTCTCGGCTGGACAGCACAAGAAACTATCGAAGACACCATGCTCAGCGCATGGAAATGGCAGCAGAAGCTTCGCGAGCGCGGTATTATGTAATACTAGTTTATACTTGTAAAAAAGACGAGTGGCTTTGCGTGTCAAAGTCTCTCGTTTTTTTTCGTAGTGTGTGTTGTAATATTGAATTTGTGCATCGGTGATTAGTTGTCGCCTAGATGTTTTGTAGTGTTTTTGTTTAATTAACGCATGGATTGTGGGCGGTTTGGGGAATTATTGTTATTTTTGCGGTATGAAAAAGATTATTATGACATTATGCTCTGTAATGATGCTGTGTGCGTCGTGCGGGAGCTTGCAGCAGACAGCTGTGCTTGACGAGATAAGAAAAATTGATAATATCTCGACTTATCATGTGCCGGTGTCTCCACTGGGCACGTTGCTCAATTTGGGAACCAAGGCTGCAAAAGTGCCCGGTTTTGACTTGACTGCTTTGAATAACGTTAAGTCGATAGATGTGATTACAGTTAACCGTCAGAGCGGTGCTTTAAATAAGGTGCATGGACTGCTTGAACAGTTCTACAAAGGAAAAACTTATGAATTGATTTTCCAGGCCAAGGAGAATCAACGAAAGAATGTGTCAATCTATGGCATTCAGTTGAGCAGTGGTGAGTATAGCAATATCATTGTTATTAATGAGACTGACAACGAGATTAATATTGTTGAACTTAAGGGTACGCTTTCGCTTGATGATTTGAAACTGTTTGATAAGTTATGAAAAAGTTTGCATTAAGTGTCTTTGTTCTGGCAGTGAGTGCTTCTGCCTATGGTCAGGACGATGCTTTTGAACCGATGTCGATAGAGGACTTTGTGCTGACATCGACTCCTTACGGAGTTGGGGCGATGAGTAAATATCCTGCCGATGGCAAGTATTATGTGCGTCTGGTGGGAGGAAACAAGATTGTGCGATATAGTTATGCCGACGCCGAGGATGAATCTACGATGTATTCGTCAGAGTCAATAAATGGATTAGCCAATGTATCGTGGAATGGTTTTGAGTTGAGCAAAGACTGCAGCAAAATTTTGCTGTGGGAAGATAGTGAATCTATTTATCGCTATTCGTTTAAGGCTAATTATTATGTAGCCGATGTCGTTTCAAACCACACTGTGAAGCTATCGGAAGAAGGAGGTGAGGAGATTGCGACGATGAGCCCTAACGGTAGGTATATTGCATACGTGAAAGATAACAACGTGTATGTAAAAGAATTTGCTTATGAGGACGATAGCCAGGGGTTGCATGACAAAGGCACTAGACAGGTCACAAAAGACGGCAAGAAAAACAGTGTGATATATGCTGTGCCCGACTGGGTTTATCAGGAGGAGTTCGGTATACTTAACTCGTTCACATGGTCGCCCGATGGCAAGTCGGTCGCATTCTTGCGCTGGGACGAGAGCGAAGTGCCCATGTATTCAATGACTATGTATGAAGGCGACTGCAATCCCGATGCTTCGAGGTCGCTCTATCCAGGCAGTTATGACTACAAGTATCCAGTTGCTGGCGAGAAGAACTCGGTAGTGACCGTGTGGTGTTATAATGTGGAAACAGGTGCATTGTCGCAGATGGAATTGCCCAAGACCGACGAGGATTACATCCCTCACTTGTCGTTTGCCGGTCGTAACGACGCGTTGATGGTGATGAAACTGAACCGCACCCAGAATGACATGGTGATATATAATGTGAATCCCGCAGGAGGCAAGTGCGTAGAAGTGTATAAAGAGCATTCTAAATCATGGATTGACAGTGAATTGGCACGTAGCGTTACATATACTGCCGATGGCTTCGTTATTCCTAGCGAGCGCAATGGGTGGGCTCATCTGTATAAAGTTACAGGTCTGGATGATGGCGGACATAGTGAATTGTGCCTGACAAAGGGCAATGAGGCTGTCACTGCCTATTATGGATATGACTCGAAACGCAAACTTCATTACTATCAGCGTACTGCTGGCGCACTGAACCGTGTAGTGTGCAGCGTTGATGAGAATGGCAAGGAGAATGTGCTGGGTAAGAACAAAGGCAACACTTCGGCAAGGTTCAGCAGTGATTTCTCTTATTACATTGAGGTTTACAGTGACGCCTGCACTCCCACGCAATATCGTGTGTGCAAGGCTAATGGCAAACGGGTGAAGGACTTGCAACTCAATCTTGAATATGCCGAGAGGTATGCCAAGGAGAGAGTTCCCCGCCGAGAGTTTTTCACTTTCAGCAGTGATGGATATGACTTGAACGGATACACAATCAAGCCGCTTGATTTTGATAAGAACAAGAAATACCCCGTGATTATGTCGCAATACAGCGGTCCCGGGTCGCAACAGGTGCTCAACAAGTGGAAAATGGACTGGGAGGCATGGTTTGCAATGAACGGCTATGTAGTGTGCTGCGTTGACGGACGTGGAACCGGTGGCCGTGGCAAGGACTTTGAGTCACTCATTTACTTGAATCTTGGTAAATATGAGACGATAGATCAGATTGCTGCTGCACGATATATGGCGCAACAACCATACGTTGACGCTAGCAAGATTGGCATCTGGGGTTGGAGTTATGGCGGATATGAGGCGCTTATGGCTATGTCGCAGAAAAATAGCCCCTATGCAGCGGGTGTGTCGATTGCACCTGTTACTTCATGGCGTTTCTATGACACGATTTATGCTGAACGATTCATGCGCACTCCACAGGAAAACGGTGCAGGGTATGATGCAGGTGCTCCGTTGAAACTTGTTGACAACTTGAAAGGAAACCTGTTGCTCATGTTTGGCAGTGCCGATGACAATGTTCACATTATCAACTCAATGCAGTATATTGCCAAATTGCACGGCAACGGCAACCAGTTTGAAATGATGGTTTATCCTAATATGAACCACTCTATAAACGGATGCGGCGTGCGAGCCCCCTTGTATCAGCGTGTTTTGAATTTCTTTGACCGCAATCTCAAGAAATGAATCAAGATCCTTTAATAGTGATTACAGGCCCAACTGCAAGTGGGAAGACAGCGCGTGCAGTGGCTCTTGCCAGGGAGATTGATGCCGAGATCATTAGTGCAGATTCTCGTCAGCTGTATCGTGGCATGAATTTAGGTACGGGTAAGGATCTGGAGGAATATGGCAGCGTTCCTTACCACCTCATAGACATCTGCGACGCGGGCTACAAGTATAATCTGTTTGAATATCTGCGTGATTACCAGCAAGCTTATGATGACATCGTGTCGCGCGGCAAGCGTGTGATACTGTGTGGCGGCACAGGATTGTATGTGGAAAGTGTGCTCAAGGGAATTGCTTTGCCACCAGTGCCGCAGAACGACGAATTACGTGCTGCACTTGCTGGTAAATCGTTGGATGAGTTAACTGAAATCTTGAAGCATTATAAGACGTTGAGGAACAACAGTGATATTGATACGGCAAAACGTGCAATAAGGGCTATCGAGATTGCTACTTACTATCACGAAAATCCTGACTTGAAGGTGCTTACCGAACCTCATCCCATAGAGAATGCAGTGGTGATAGGCGTGAACATTGACCGTGAAGCGCGGCGAGAACGCATCACCCGGAGACTTAAGGCACGCCTCGACGCGGGTATGATCGATGAGGTGCGTCGTCTCATAGACAGTGGAGTAGATGCCGAAGATTTGATTTATTACGGACTTGAGTATAAATTTGTCACCAAGCATGTGATAGGGGAGTTGTCGAGAGATGAAATGTTTAATCTACTTGAAATAGCTATCCATCAGTTTGCTAAACGGCAGATGACATGGTTCCGTGGCATGGAACGACGCGGGTTCCATATTAACTGGGTGGATCATGATATTTCCGATACTGAATTTCTTGCAAAATGCTTGGATTTGATTGATGAAGCAAAAAAGGTATGATACATTTTGTAGTGCAAGGTATTTGCAGTAACTTTGCAAAATATTTGTATTTATATGGAATTTGAATTAAAATCAACAGCAGCAGGGACAAATGCTCGTGCAGGCTTGATCACAACAGATCATGGCCAGATAGAGACACCTATTTTCATGCCTGTGGGCACGGTAGGTTCGGTCAAAGGCGTGCACATGCCCGAGTTGCGCGACGACATAAAGGCACAGATAATTCTGGGCAATACTTATCACTTGTATCTGCGTCCAGGCATGGACATCATGGAACGTGCTGGCGGCTTGCACAAGTTTAATGGATGGGAACGCCCCATACTCACTGATAGTGGTGGCTTCCAAGTGTTTTCATTGAGTGGCAACCGCAAGCTCAAGGAGGAGGGTGTGACATTCCGTAGTCATATTGATGGTTCGAAACACTTGTTTACTCCTGAAAATGTGGTTGATATTCAGCGCATCATAGGCAGTGACATCATGATGGCACTTGACGAGTGCCCTCCCGGCACGAGTGACTATAATTATGCTAAAAATTCGCTTAAATTAACCCAGGGATGGCTTGAACGCGGATGGAAGCATTTCAATGAAACAGAGCCCAAGTATGGTCATCGCCAGGCTTATTTCCCTATTGTTCAAGGTTGTGTTTACAAGGACCTGCGTCAGGATGCAGCAAAGCATGTTGCCGACCTGGGTGCCGATGGTAATGCAATAGGCGGTCTTGCTGTGGGCGAACCAACAGAGATGATGTATGAGATGATAGAAGTGGTTAATGACATTCTGCCACAGAATCGTCCGCGTTATCTCATGGGTGTGGGTACTCCCGCCAATATTCTTGAGGCTATTGACCGTGGAGTGGATATGATGGATTGCGTGATGCCTACCCGTAATGGTCGCAACGGCATGCTTTTCACCCAGCATGGCATCATGAACATGCGCAACAAGAAATGGGCCGATGATTTCAGCCCTATTCAGGAAGACGGAGCATCGATTGTAGATCACATTTATAGCAAGGCTTATCTGCGTCATCTCTTTGTTGCTAGCGAATTATTGGCTATGCAGATTGCCAGCATTCACAACTTGGCATTTTACTTGTGGCTAGTGGGTGAGGCCCGCAAGCACATCATTGCCGGTGATTTCAAGTCGTGGAAAGAGGAAATGGTGGTTAACGTGCAGCGACGCCTGTAATTTTTTGAGACTTTATATTTCATTTTCTATATATGGCAGTTGAGCAGCAAACTAATGACATACTTGACCAGATGGAAAACACGAATGGTCAAGTGGCACAGGAGGTTGGGCTAGATGTCCAACCTGCTGATGTTGTTCCTGCTAGCAAGGAGGCGAGTGCTCCTCTGGCTCGGGTGATTGATAGGTTGAAAAGAGTGTTCAGGTTGAGCAAGAAGAATAGTAATGAGAATGTGTTTGCCGACGGTAAACCGTTGAAGAAAGCGATGATAAAGCGCTTTGACGTGTTTATCATCAAGAATTTCTTGGGTACTTATTTCTTCGCAATATTGCTTCTGATGGCTGTTGTGATTATGTTTGACTGCAACGAAAAACTGGATGCTGTACTCACTGCTCCGATCAAAGATACTATTTTCCAGTATTTCATTAACTTCCTGCCGTTTATTGTGAGCCAGTTCAGTCCGTTGTTCACGTTTATTTCGGTAATCTTCTTTACCTCTCGCATGGCCGATCGCAGTGAGATTATTGCTATCTTGTCGAGCGGCATCAGTTTCAAGCGATTGCTTGTGCCGTACATGGTGAGCGCGTCTCTCATAGCTATTACGTCGTTTATATTGTCGGCTTTCATTATTCCGCCGGCTACAATCAAGAGTAGAGAATATACTAACAGGTGGGTCAGGAACAAGGAGGTTGTGTATGCCGATAATGTACAGATGCAGGTGAGTCCCGGCGTGATGGCTTATATGGCTCGTTATGACAATACAACTCGCAGCGGTTTTCATTTCTCGCTTGAAGAATTTGACGGCAAGGTATTGAAATCTCGTCTTACAGCAGAGAATATCCGTTATGATTCGGCTGGATTGTGGACCGTGAGCACATGGAAACTGCGTGAGTTCAATGGTATGACAGAGAAACTTACAAGCGGAGGTATCATGGACACTTTGCTCAATGTAGAGCCTAGGGATTTCTTGATTGCCGAAGATGCCGAATTGACTTTTACCTCTCCCGAACTACGTGAATACATTGACCGACAGAAATCTCGCGGTGTTGACAATATCCAAAACTTTGAGGTCGAGTATGAGCGAAGGTTTGCAATGACAGCAGCTGCTTTTATACTCACCGTTATAGGGTTGTCGTTGTCTTCTCGCAAGGTGCGAGGTGGCATGGGTATGAAGATAGGCGTGGGCTTGCTGTTGAGTTTTACTTATATTTTGTTCATGACAGTAACAAGCACGTTTGCCGTGAAGGGATTCACTTCGGCGCGAGTGGCAATGTGGATACCCAATGTGATTTACACGTTCATTGCTTATTATCTATATAAACGTGCTTCAAGATAAATAAAAAAAAGGAGGTAAAAGCCTCCTTTTTTTATGATAAGATGTGAGACAATTTTCACTTCATTGCGAATGTGCATTGGTTGCTCATAGCTTCCTCGTAAGCCCAAACGCCTTGCTGGCTGAGTTCTACAGTCTTGAATGAACCGTCGGGGGTGATCATCTTGATGTGAGTGTCGTCAACAAAACTGAATAAAGGCTTTTCCTGACCATTGGCCTCAACCGACCACGCCTTGTTCATCTCATCGAAGTTGAATTTTATAACACTGTTATCGCTCAGGTTAGTGATGGTGTAGCCTTTGCTGTCGCATGCTACAAGGTAACGTGCATCCTTGCCGTCAATAATTTTAGTTTGAGCAACCACGGGGTTCTCGCCTGACCAGAACTCAATCGAGTTGATGACAAGCATGTCGGCGATAAATGACAGTTCATATACAGGAAGAACCCATAGCGCGAAGAACACTACTTCATTCACAAACTTGTCGCCCACTTGGCGATTCCAATTCAGAACTTTGTTAGTTAGGGCAAAACTTCCTAAGCAAGACGATAGTGTCAAACTAGCTGCCACTGCTAACACAACTGCAACAGTAAAATACCTTCTTCTCATAATTGTATAAATTTAGTTTGAAATTTTATTTATTTGTGTGAGCCTCTTAAAACGGACCTTACATAATTTACTGGTTCACGCCCTCTGCAATAACCATACCGGCAAACGGGGTCGTTATAGTATTGCGGGTTAGATTTCCACAGCATAGCTTCCTCCACGTTTCCATACCACACATGCGGGTCTTTGCCATGTTTCTCGGCAAGGGCGATAGCATCAAGTACGTGTCCCGCCCCTGCATTATAAGCTGCGAGTACAAACTTCAATCTCTCGTCACGGTTTGTCACGCGGCTCAAGAATGTCTTGTTGATGTCGTGCAAGCATCTTGATGCTACGCGCACATTAGTCTCTGGGTCAAATAGCATGTCGGCACTAACTCCATACCCGCGTGCTGTGCTTGGCATTACTTGCATCAGTCCCCTTGCGCCAGCCCACGATTGTGCATTAGGATTAAATCCGGATTCGACTCGGGCGATTGCCGACAGTAAATGCCAATCCCAGCCCGTGCCTCCACCGTATTTCCTGAACAGATCGTCATAGGAAGACGGCGATTGAGGTATGCGTGATGGTCCGGAAGACGACGAGAAAGAATGGTTAGGCACAGAACCGATGTGTGGAATCTCGTTAGACATGTCATTCTCTCCAATTCGACTTTTTTTAGCATACTTTTCAAGAGCCGTTTTAGAGTAAGTGCGAGCATCGTTGCTATTGCTCCATGCGTCGATGCTGTCGGCCAGCCACTTGTTCTTGGGGCTAACTGCCCATGATGACGTCTGTATTCCTCCCATTGTGAGACTCACATCGATGCTATCGTAATAGGCGGCATTGAAGTTAGCTATGTCGCTATCTACCACTGTGAGAGGTATCTTGTGTGTGGAAACCATGTCGAGTAGGTCGTCGGTTGAGACCGAGTCCAACGGAAAAGTGTGTACATTGATTTCGCCGCTGAGCTCACTATTCAAATTGTTCACGAGCGTCTCGTATTTAGTGTGCGCCTCAACATAGATGTCTTTCCCTGCAAGTTCAGTCACATTGTCTATCAAGTGTGTCCCGGAATGCTGCACGAGCACCGGCTGCGTCTCATTTATTGAACCACAGTTGATCACTTGTTTGCGATATTCCTCGTTGTTGGGTACCTCGGTTGCCAGGATGTCAACTTCTCCCCTCGACAGCATTCCGACGAGCATATTGAGATTAGGGGCAACTTTGAACTCTAAAACAATGTTTTTAGTGCGCGCAAAGTCGCAAATGCGGTCGTAGTCGTAGCCAAGAGTATCGCCACGCATAATGAAGAAACTTGTGGGACTATAAAGCGTTCCCACTACAAGTTTGTCGGGCAGGGGGTGACTTTCATTAGGCGCAGAGCAACTAATCCATGCCATAATGAACAGCATTGCGGCTATTATTAATGTGCCCTTGCCATTGCCCATAGTAAATGCTAGAATTTAATATTCAAATGTTCCTGCCTCGGATTTTATTGTGAGATGATTCTGCGCTGCATCTTCAACATGGCCTATCACCTGCGCGTCAATGTTGAAACTGCGTGCGATGTCGATAACTGCTTGCGCGTCGTCAGGACTCACATAGATCTCCATGCGGTGTCCCATGTTGAATACCTGGTACATCTCTTTCCAGTCGGTGCCGCTTTGTTCCTTGATGGTTCTGAACAGCGGAGGGATGGGGAAGAGGTTATCTTTAATCACATGCTTGTTTTCGACGAAGTGCATGACTTTGGTCTGTGCGCCGCCGGTGCAATGCACCATACCGTGGATTGCTGAACGCATCTGTGACAGTAATTGCCTTATTACAGGGGCATAAGTGCGTGTGGGTGATAACACTAGCTTGCCTGCATTGACGTCAACTCCGTCAATAGGGTCGTTTAGTTTTAATCCTCCCGAGTAAACTAGGTCATCGGGAACAGCTTGGTCATAACTTTCGGGATATTTCTCGGCCAGGTATTTGCTAAACACATCGTGTCGTGCCGATGTAAGACCATTGCTGCCCATGCCTCCGTTATAACAGTCTTCGTAGGTGGCTTGTCCAAATGATGCTAGACCCACAATCACATCGCCACCTTTAATATTGGCGTTGTCGATAACTTGGTCGCGTCTCATGCGGCAAGTCACGGTGCTATCAACAATAACCGTGCGCACAAGGTCGCCCACGTCGGCTGTTTCTCCGCCGGTGGCGATGATGTTTACACCCAATTCATTGAGTTGGTCAAGGAATTCCTGTGTCCCGTTGATGAGAGCACTCACCACTTCACCGGGAATAAGGTTCTTGTTGCGGCCAATGGTTGAAGATAACAAGATGCCCTCGGTGGCGCCCACACATAGCAGGTCGTCTATGTTCATTACAATGGCATCTTGGGCAATGCCTTTCCACACGCTCAAATCACCTGTTTCACGCCAATAAACATAAGCAAGCGAAGACTTGGTGCCAGCGCCATCGGCATGCATTATGTTGCAGTATTCTGGATCTCCTCCTAGGACGTCAGGGATAATCTTGCAGAACGCCTTGGGGAATAATCCTTTATCGATGTTTTTAATTGCATTGTGTACATCGTCTTTCGACGCCGAGACGCCTCTCATGTCATAGCGTTTATTGCTCATAAGAAATAGTGATTTAGTGTATGAATGCCTTTATGTTATATACAACTATTGCGAGGTAAACCAGTGTTGCCGGTGCTACCAGAAGAAGACTATCGATGCGGTCAAGGATGCCGCCGTGACCGGGGATGAGCTTTCCGGAGTCTTTGACTTCGAGGGTTCGCTTGATTAAAGACTCTGTGAAGTCGCCAAATGTAGCCGCAAGCGCCACCACAATGCTAAGGCCTATCCAAATACCCAGAGGTGGGCACTGGAAGAAGTCGTTGAACCAGTGGTGAGTTGCGTAAGCCGCAGCAATGCATAGCAGAACACCGCCTATAAAACCTTCCCAAGACTTCTTGGGAGATACCCTTTTGAAAAGTTTGTGCTTGCCGAGGGTAATGCCCGACAAGAATGCACCGGTATCGTTGATCCAGATAAATGCAAAAATTCCAAGCAGTATGCGAGGTGCTGTGATTGCTATGATGGTGTTGAGCATGCCTAGTGGCAGTGCAACGTATCCTATTGCAAAGAATGAACGCGTGAGGCTGTGCACCGCGTTTTGCTTGGGGCGGTAAAGCTGGATTATAAAACGCACCACTAAATAAGACGCGAGAGGAATGAGCCACATGCCTTGTGACGAAACCTCTTCTTTGCTCATGAGATACATAGTGAGGAACAAACCGATTCCTCCAAGCATATCTACCATTATGATTAGCCATGACTCGTGTTCTTCCTTGCGTGTCATAGTATAGATTTCGTTCATACCTAGGGCAACAAAAAACGACATCAGCGCAAGATAAGCGTAGGGAGAGTTTTCGAGCAATAAAATTGCTGAAATGATGAGTCCTATATAGACTGCACCCGAGATGGTGCGTAGAATGATATTTTTCACAATTTTCTTTTATTAATAATAATGTGCAAATTTACATGTTTTATTTTGTTTGGGCAAGTTTGATGGCTTAAAGTATGTTATAAAAGGCAAGAACAGGGCTATCTATTCGTCTTTGACGAGCAGAATGACTATTCCTTTAAACTGGAAAATTATTGTAGCGTTATTTCAATGTGAAAGCGTCGGCATCGCGCCACGCAGGGAACTTGCTGCGGAATTTCTCGAGGTCCTCGGGCGAGAAAGAGGCAGTTGCGATGGGTGTTGTGTCGCTGGTCTGCGAAATGATTTTACCCTTGAAGTCGATGATAAATGACGAACCATGGCCATGTTCGGCGCCATAACCGTCAATGCCAGCTCTGTTCACTCCGCACACAAAGCATTCGTTTTCCATAGCCCTTGCGGTGAGCAGTGTTTGCCACACGTGTTGTCTTGACGATGGCCAGTTGGCCACAGCAACAAGTATGTCGTAGTTATTGTTCACGTTACGGCAGAATACAGGGAAGCGCAGGTCGTAGCATACGATGAGTTTAATGTTGAATCCGCGGAATCGGATAATGGGCGCCTGGGTGTGTCCGTGATGATATATCTCATTTTCTCCGCCGAAGGCAAATAGGTGTTTCTTGTCGTAAAAAGTGTCCTCACCGCTAGGCTCAATGAAAAAAGCGCGGTTAAACAGCTGCCCGGCTGTGGCTGCAAGGAAACTGCCGCAGAATGCAACTTGGTATTTCTGTGCCAGTTCGTGCAAAGTTTGCATCGTTTCTCCGCTATTACGCTCGGCTAGTGCTTGCGCTTCGTCGCGATTGCCTGTGATGAAGCCGGTAGAGAACAATTCTGGCAGAACCACAAGGTCAGTGCCTTGGGGCACCAGCGCGAGTTCACGTTTGAGTTGCTCCATGTTTGCGGCTTTGTCGCCCCAAACGATGTCTTTCTCGATGAGTGCAATGTTGAAATTACGTTTAAGCATAGCGAGTGTGATGAGGATTTAAACGAATGGGTTAATAAGCAAATTTTTCGGGGTACTTTGCGTTGAATTGACTGTAATATTTCTTTATTTCAGCCATGTCGGCGTCGATGTTGCCGGTAAGTTCAAAGATGCGGTCGATGCAAACTACTTTTTGCTTATAGTCAAAATAGGCAAGAACAAGAGGAACGTTGGCTTCGCGTGCGATGTGGAGGAAACCGGTTCTCCAGTTTTCGTTACGAGAGCGGGTGCCTTCGGGCGTAATGCCTATTGCAAGCGAATCATGGGAATTAAATGCTGCTATCACATCGTCCGAAACGCGTTTGTGCTTGCGTTGTGTGACGGGAATGCCTCCTATTGCCCGCATGAAATATCCCAGTGGGAAGAAAAACCAAGTGTCTTTCATTAAGAAACCGGCTTTCATTCCCACTGAGCGTATAGCAAGTTCACCCAAGATGAAATCCCAGTTACTGGTGTGCGGCGCTATTGCGATTAGACATTTAGGAGTAGGCGGGATGTTTATTTTAAATGACCATCCTATTTTTTTGAGCAACCATGCAGGGACATTCATGTTGTAGTGAGGAATTTATAAGTCAGGATTAAGCCTTCTTGGGCATGAGTTCGTTCATCTTCACAGCTACTTCTTTCAGAGTGGTAGTCATGAGTTCGCAGATACCGTTAACCACTTGTTTAGAGTGAGCGCGACGAGCCTTCTTGTATTCTTTGCCATTGGCAAATTCTTTGGGTTGTTTTTTGAAGCTTTCAGACACGCGGCTAACAGCTTCGGCTTGCAGCAACGCTACCTCGAGAATGATCTTGTCCCAGTTTTCATAATTTGCCTCGTTGCCGAAAGTCTCAGCAGCAAAGATGCACTCACCTGCAACATCACCGCATGTGCGGCAGATTGCTTTTTTAAGTTGTCTTTTGTTTGCCATAAAATTTATAA
>JAGHSP010000233.1 GCA_018065815.1 Candidatus Sodaliphilus limicaballi
TTATATAAAAGTGTTGTAATTTTGCATCTGCTTTTGGGGGGAACGAATCTCCCAACTGCGTAATTAACTAATTTATTAACTTTTATTTAAATGAGCGAAGAATTAAAAAATTCTCCAATCGCAGATTTTGACTGGGAAGCCTTTGAAAAAGGTGATACCAATAACAATCAATCTCGCGAGGATCTGGAAAAAACCTATGACGAGTCTCTTGGTTCTTTCAAGAACAAGGAAGTAACCGAAGGTACTGTAATCTCTATCAACAAGCGTGAGGTTGTAGTTAACATCGGTGCTAAGTCAGACGGCATCATTCCCTTTAACGAATTCCGTTACAACCCCGACCTGAAGGTAGGCGACACTGTAGAAGTGTTCGTTGAGAGCCAGGAAGACAAGAAAGGTCAACTCATCCTCTCACACCGCAAGGCTCGCATGGCTAAGAGCTGGGATCGCGTTAATGAAGCGCTTGAAAAAGACGAGGTTATCAAGGGTTACATCAAGTGCCGCACTAAGGGTGGTATGATCGTTGATGTATTCGGCATCGAGGCATTCTTGCCCGGCAGCCAGATCGACGTTAAGCCCATCCGCGACTACGACGTATTCGTTGGTAAGAACATGGAATTCAAGGTTGTCAAGATCAACCAAGAGTTCAAGAACGTTGTTGTTTCTCACAAGGCTCTCATCGAGGCCGAGATCGAGCAGCAGCGCAAAGAAATCATCAACACACTCGAGAAGGGTCAGGTACTCGAAGGTACCGTTAAGAACATCACCACTTACGGTGTATTCATCGACCTCGGTGGCGTTGACGGTCTCATCCACATCACCGACCTCTCTTGGGGCCGCGTGAACAATCCCGCTGACATTGTTGAGCCCGACCAGAAGCTTAACGTCGTTATCCTCGACTTCGACAACGACAAGAAGCGCATCGCTCTCGGTCTCAAGCAGCTCCAGCCCCATCCCTGGGATAAGCTTGATGCTAACCTCGCTGTTGGCGACAAGGTAACAGGTAAGGTTGTGGTTATGTATGACTACGGCGCATTCGTTGAGGTAGCTCCCGGCGTTGAAGGTCTCATCCACGTTAGCGAAATGTCTTGGTCACAGCACCTCCGCTCAGCACAGGACTTCATGAAGGTAGGCGACGTTGTTGACGCTCAGATCCTCGCACTCGACCGCGAAGAGCGCAAGATGTCTCTCGGTGTTAAGCAGCTCAAGGACGATCCTTGGGAGGCTATCGAGACCAAGTACCCCGTTGGCTCTAAGCACAACGCTAAGGTGCGCAACTTCACCAACTTCGGCGTATTCGTTGAGCTCGAAGAAGGCGTTGACGGCCTTATCCACATCAGCGACCTCTCTTGGACTAAGAAGGTTAAGCACCCCGGTGAGTTCACTCAGCTCGGTGCCGACATCGACGTTGTCGTTCTCGAAATCGACAAGGAAAACCGCCGCCTGAGCCTTGGCCACAAGCAACTCGAGCAGAATCCTTGGGACGTATTCGAGACAGTATTCACTGTAGGCAGCATCCACGAAGGCGTTATCACTGACCTCCTCGACAAGGGCGCAGTTATCAACCTGCAACCCCACGGCGTTGAAGGCTTCGCAACTCCCAAGCACCTCGTGAAGGAAGACGGAACTTCAGCTCAGCAAGACGAGAAGCTCCAGTTCAAGGTAATCGAATTCAACAAGGACGCTAAGCGCATCATCCTGTCACACAGCCGCATCTTCGAAGATGAGCAGAAGCAGGAAGCTCGCAAGACCGCTAAGAAGGCTACAAAGCCCGCAGCTGAAGAAGCTGTAGCAGCAACTCCCGTTGAGAAGACTACCCTGGGCGACATCAGCAGCCTCGCAGCTCTCAAGGAGAAACTCGAGAAAGGTGAGTAATCACACTTGAACGCAAAGTCCCACATCACGAGGGACAAGCGCAATAAACACAGCGCCGCCACACCACAGTGACGGCGCTTGTTTTTTTGCATCAAGCCATCCCAGGCATCCAGTAAAGGCGATATCCAGTAAAGGTGGCGTCCAGTATTCCGAGGCACTGCCTCGGACACCCTCCCTCCCACTTTTCTTCAACAAAAATTTTGAAACTCAAAGAAAAAAAACTACCTTTGCACTCAAAATGCAACTATACAAAACAACAATGAAAAGAATTGTTTACATATCAATAGCAGCACTCGCACTCAGCATCGCATCATGCGCCAACGATAACGCCGACAATGCCGAAACACAGAACGACAGCATTATCGACTCACTCATGACCGAAGGCGACAGCGACGCACTCCATGAAGTGACCGGAGTAGTAATCGACGGAGCACGACGCAACATAGATCTGCAAGTCGGAGACGACACACTCAACTTCGAACTAGAGTCAAGCGAGGACGTCTCATGGGAAATAGGCGACACACTCACAATACGCTACTACAAGCGCGAAACAGGCGACAGCGTAGTGGGAATCGACCTCTAACCGCATTAGTTAGGGAACAAAACATTTTTCAGGCAGCCACCTCGTCAACAAGACGAGATGACGGTTACACATATCTCTTGGAAACGCCGTCTTAATAAATTAATATAAGCCGGTTTTGTTTTGCTCAAAAACCATGATATGAAAAATTCATCCAAAAGTTGCTATCGTTTCAGTTTTTTTTTGTATTTTTGCATGAATTGTTACATTTTGCTTGTTTGATTTTGCGACACTGAAATAAGCGGAAAACTACGACAGGGCAAAATCTCAAACAACATTTTGTGGAACAGGATATTAAAATCCTTAACAAAATGTTGCGGAATTTAGGTTATTTGCGATTTTCAACACAAGATGAATATTTGGTTTGATTTAACAAACTCGCCACATATAAACTTCTTCAAGCAGCTTATTGAAGAACTTAAAAGCGAAGGCCACGATGTGACTATCACTTGCAGGCCACTGGCCAACACTATCGACCTGCTCGACTTGTATCACATGGAGTACACCATCGTGGGCAAGCACTATGGCAAATCGACGTGGAAGAAGGCCATGGGGTTCTTTGTGCGTGTGCTTGAGTTGTATAAATTCTTAAAGGGTAAAAAGATAGATGTGGGTATCTCACAAAGCTCTTTTTACTCGCCCATTGCTGGTTCACTGGCAGGTATTCCTACCATTTATACCAATGACAATGAGCATGCGGCAGGAAACAAGATTAGTTTCATCTTTGCCAACAAGGTACTCGTTCCCGAGTTTATAAGCAAGGAAAACGTGTGCAACGCATTAGTCAGCGAGAAGAAAGTAACGCAGTACAAAGGCGTAAAAGAGGGAATTTATCTGTGGAAAAAGTATAAAGGCTTCAAGGCGACAGGTGACCATTCAAAAAAGATATACGTGCGCACCGAGCCACAGACCGCTCAATATTACAAGGGCAAAAGCTATTTCCTTGACCCCGTATTAGAGTCGATCAAGGACGACTATCAGGTAATCATCCTGCCTCGCAACGAAGCCCAAGCCGAGCATTACAAGGGCGAGCAATACAAGGGTATTGTGGTTTGTGACAAGCCATTACAGTTTGACGAGATAGCCAAGGACTGCTTTATGTTCATAGGTGCTGGTGGTACCATGACTCGCGAAATGGCTGTAGTGGGCATTCCCACAATCTCGGTATATCAAGATGCCCTGCTCGATGTGGATAAATTCCTTATCGACAATGGCATCATGATGTATGAGCCCAAACTTAATGCGCAACGCATGCAGGAAATACTAGCAAGCGCTCAGTCACGCGAAGCCAGCACGGCGATACTAGACAAGGGCGAGCAAACTTACAATTACATTAAACAACTGATTCTCAGCTACGAGAAGTAATTGAGAAATTGAAAATATAATACTTATTATGGATAAAGTACGCATCGGAGTTGTTGGAATGGGACGCATGGGCTTGACTCATTATTCCATTATCAACACACACCCCTCTGTAGAGATAGTATCAGTCTCAGACACATCAGAGTTGATCTTGAGCATGCTCAAGAAATACTTGCCCAAGCTTAATACCTATAAGGACTATAAAGAGCAGCTCGCTGCCGGTGACTTAGACGGTATTATCGTGTGCACACCCTCACCCCTTCACTACGAGGTGTGCAAGATGGCAAGTGAAAAGGGTATTGCAGTGTTCTGTGAGAAACCATTTACTACCGACCCCGTTAAGGCTGCCGAGCTGGCCGACATCTTCAACCAGAAAGGACTTGTAAATCAGGTGGGGTATGTATATCGCTTTGACCCCGTGTTTAACAAGGTGAAACAACTGCTCAAAGCTCAGGCGATAGGTAAAGTGTGCCATGTGAAGGCAGAATTCCTGGCCAACACCATCTCTAAACCACAAAGTGGAAAAGGCTGGCGCGCAAAGCGCGAGAACGGCGGTGGTGCTGTGTATGAAATGGGGTCGCATGTCATTGACCTGCTGGAGTACTTCATGGGCAAGCCCGAGAAACTTGTGAGCTCCATGATGAACAACGTTTATAGCGAGAATGTTGAAGACGTAGTCTGCGCCGACATTAAGTATGCAGGCGGTGTCACTGCCAACGTGCACGTCAACTGGTGTGATTATACATACCGAAAACCCATGATGAAGCTTGATTTCCATGGCACCAAGGGTAAAATACAGGCCGACCTGTACGGATACAAAATTTACCTCAGAGAGGCAAACAAGGAACTTGGCCTAGAAGAAGGCTGGACAACCGAACCCATGAACATGATTCCCGATCCAACCCCCTATTACGTGCGCGGTACAAGTTTTACTAACCAGCTTTACGCCTTTGCCGATGCGATACTCGAGGGACGTCAGAGCACCGGTTGCTCATTTGCCGAGGCAGCACAAGACCAGACGATATTCAAGGGTATTTTTGACAACGATTAATTCAGACTCATCACAATGGAACAAATTGATAAAATAGTTTTTGGCGACAATCAGTTCTTCGGTATCAATCACCGCTCACAGGAGAAAGCCGAAGAGATGATGAAGAGATTCAGCAAGCTTCAGAATATTCTTGATGTCTATGACAACGCATTTGAGTGTGGCGTTAAGGCCGTGATGCTCAACAGCAATGAGCGAGCAATGGATATTTGCGACTACTTCCGCGAGAACAAGAGCAAATATGGCGATATCGCTTGGTATCCATCGATACCTTATCCCCACAAGTACGCCAACATGGTGAACGAATTGGGCATCTTCCCCGCAATCAATGAAGTGCTGTTCAAAAACAACTCTACGATGGGCGTGTTGAGCATGCTTGCCAAGGGTGCCTCGGCTGCATTTGGCAAAGACGCCATCAAGATGATGGAAATGCTTATTGATGTTGAGTACAAGATGTTCAAGGGACTCAATGTCAAGTGCCTATTCCTGCAAAACGTTATCACCGACCTTATCCTTGGATATGATATTCCTGACTTCTTCCAGCGCTACTGCGAGTTCATCCGCAAGAAATATGGTATTTTGCCGGGCTTTATCACCCTCAATATGCCTTACCTGAAAGCAAAATTGGAAGAATGGGACATTGAAGACGTAGTAATCTGTTCAAGCATAAATGCGGCAGGCTTCAACATGCATCCATCAAAAGAAGAGTATGAGCGTGTCTTGGCAGAGAATGACCCCACCAAGTATCAAATGATGGCAATGAATGTACTGGCATCTGGGTCAATCACTCCGGCTCAGTCATTTGAATATGTCAATGGGCTAAACGTGCAGTCAGTTGTGTTTGGAGCCTCATCAAAGGGACACATCCAAAGTTCTGTTGATGCAATTAACCTAAAATAATAAGGGCGGGCATTGTAAAAATCAAAAAGAATTTGTACCTTTGCATGCCCAAGTTGTTAGGTGGCGTAAGGCCGATTTAATGACAAATTTGCGTCGATTTCAATTTCGACGCCCCCATGCGATAGTGGCTCAGTTGGTAGAGCATTGGCTTCCCAAGCCGAGGGTCGCGGGTTCGAGTCC
>JAGHSP010000396.1 GCA_018065815.1 Candidatus Sodaliphilus limicaballi
GTTGCATCCTGTGCATGGCCATCATGTTGTTGGTTTCCAGTTGTTTCACGGGCGTTGAGAACACACCGAAGATAACCGACAAGGATGTGTCTCGCACAATAAATGAATTAGAGCGACGGCAGCCCACGATGACGTTGACGACCTATCGCGATTCCCTCCCCTCATGGCGTCAGGGCAAGCGGTTTTATGTGACCGATGACAATGTGAAGCTCATTTTCACGCAGGTTGCAGGCGATAACATGGACTCGGTTAAACTTGTGGGGCGGATTTTGTCGTATAAAGGATATGACACATCGTTAGGTCTTGACGGACGTGATGTGGTAGATATTCATTTGGCTGACGGCTCTGATGAATATGTTTACCACACGGGAAAGACTGAAGGGGAGTTTCTCTCTACTTTTTCAATCCCCTTGCTCATTGATATGGACGTCGTGGAGCATGTCTCTCGTCAACTCGAGGGGAAAGAGGTGTATATAAAGACTCCTATCTGGTATAATATCGACGGTGAGTACATGATACATGGCCGCCAGTATATAAAGGTGCACATCGATGAAGTCTTGCCTGGCAACAAGGTGCTTCCGTTGAGGGTGCTGTTTACTGCGAGTGATAACAAAGAGAAAGCTTTTGTGTGGATGTCTGCTGGCCAGAATGCCATTAATAACCGGGATTATGACTCAATGTTCTCTTCTAAAGACCTTCATGACAGTTATCCTGAAATATCGGGTTCTCACTGGGAAATGATTAAGAAGGGGGAAGTGGAGACTGGCATGACCAAGGAAGAATGCAGGCTGGCTAAAGGTGCCCCCAAAAAGATTTCACGCATGCCCGACCAGACGGCAGTGCGCGAGTTCTGGTATTACGATGGCGGGTCATATCTTCAGTTTGTAGATGGACTGTTGAAAAACTTCAGGAAATGAACAGTAGTGGTGTAGAAATTGAATTCTTGGGGACAGGCACATCTACAGGTGTTCCTGTGATTAGATGCCAGTGTGAAGTGTGCCGTTCTACTGATGTGCGCGACAAGCGTTTCAGGTCGTCGGTGATAGTGAGGACCCAAGGGGTGAACTTGCTTGTTGATTGCGGCCCCGACTTTCGCAGCCAGATGCTTGCTGTGACTAATCCCGAAGTTGATGCATTGCTTGTTACGCACATACATTACGACCATGTGGGTGGTCTGGACGACCTGCGCGTGTTTTGCGGTGGCGGTGAGCATGACATGCCTGTTTATGCGCGTGCTGATGTGTTTGAAGAACTCAAACGCCACATGGACTATTGTTTTGTAGAGCATCCTTATCCTGGCGTTCCTTCGTTTGAAACGCATGTGATTGATGACAAAGCGTTTAGCGTGTTCGGAGTTGAAGTGACGCCCATACCGGTAATGCACGGCAAATTGCCTATCGTGGGCTATCGCATTGGTGATGTTGCTTATGTCACCGATGCTAAAACTATACCCCAGGAGTCAATCAATAAGTTGAGGGGTGTGAAGCTGCTTGTAATAAACGCCCTCCGGCACACACAGCATCATTCGCACATGACTTTAGAAGAGTCCCTGTCGGTGATAAAGGACATAAATCCGCAGCAGGCCTATCTCACTCATGTGTGTCATGAGATAGGTGTTCATGCGCAAGTTGAGAAACAGTTGCCGGCAGGTGTAAAATTAGCTTATGATGGGCTTGTTGTGAGAATTTAAAGGGTAAAATCATAAAAAGCAGGGCCTTTGGTGCAACATTTTGAGAAAAATGGCTATTATCTGAAATTATTGCACTATCTTTGCAGTTAAAATGAATTTTTAGAGAAAATGACTATGGTTCCTATAAACAGATATTTTGTGATTTTGGTTGTTGCGATGATCACTTGCGTTGCTTCGGCCCAGAGTCACCCCGACATTGTCAAAAGCATTAACAACGGAGGAAATGTCAACGTGACGTTACCCGACGGATTGACTGACCGCAGTAACTCCTCGTTGGGTAAATCGTCAAACGTGAAGGCCGACGATGACGAAGGTGCACAGCCTGTTAAGAGCGAAGTTAAGAACACTGATAGCGGGAAGCGCCCATCAAATATTTCGCAGCAAACTGTTCAGGGCCGCAAGGTGGGTTTCCGCATTCAGGTGTATAGCGATAACTCGTCTAACGGCAAGGCTAATGCGCAAGCTCGTGCCAAAGCGTTGTCAGTGAAGTTCCCGCAATATCGCACTTACCTTAGTTATAACGCTCCTAGTTGGCGTTTGCGCATTGGCGACTTCAAGGATCACAGCGAAGCCAGTGCTGCACTCGGCAAGGTGCGCGGTGCATTCCCCGCTTATTCGAGCGAAATGATTGTTGTAAAAGATAACGTGAACGTGTGGAGTAAATAAAGTATATGGATAACAAACAACAATTAGAACAAATTGCTGAACACTTTCGTGCAATAATCGAATTGCTTGGTGAGGATCCTAATCGCGAGGGATTGGTCAAAACACCTATGCGTGCAGCAAAGGCCATGCTAGAGAACACGCGTGGTTATAACCTGAATGCAACCGACATCGTGCGTTCTGCAATATTTGAGCATCCTGGTTCACAGATGGTCGTTGTTAAGGACGTGGAGTTCTACTCGCTGTGTGAGCATCACATCTTGCCATTCTTCGGTACCGTATCGGTGGGATATATCCCCGATGGCGAGATTGTGGGGTTGAGCAAAGTGGGACGCATTGTAGATGTTTTTTCTCGTCGACTCCAGGTTCAAGAGCGATTGACTCGCGAAATTTGCTGTGAGTTGGCCCAGTCATTGTCGGCCAAAGGCGTAATTGTGGTGTGCGAGGCACAGCATTTGTGCATGAAAATGCGTGGAGTCGAGAAACAATCGTCAACTACCGTGACAATGCACTATACTGGTGCATTTGAGCAAGTTGAGTTGCGTAATGAGTTTTTTGCGCAGTTGAAGCGTTGAAAATAAATCAACAAAAAAGCACTTTTTTTCGATTTTTTCTTCAAAAAATTTGGTCAGTATAAAAAAAGTTGCTAACTTTGCACTCGCAATCGGGAAACAAGTCAACGAGGTTGCAAAACGCGAAAATAGCTCAGTTGGTAGAGCGCGACCTTGCCAAGGTCGAGGTCGCGGGTCCGAGTCCCGTTTTTCGCTCAAGTTCTTTGAATAAAATGAATGGCATCACGCAAGTGATAAAGTTAATGCGAAAATAGCTCAGTTGGTAGAGCGCGACCTTGCCAAGGTCGAGGTCGCGGGTCCGAGTCCCGTTTTTCGCTCAAACAAATGCGAAAATAGCTCAGTTGGTAGAGCGCGACCTTGCCAAGGTCGAGGTCGCGGGTCCGAGTCCCGTTTTTCGCTCAAAACCCGAATGTCCAGGTGGCGGAATTGGTAGACGCGCTACTTTGAGGGGGTAGTGCCCGATTGGGCGTGTGAGTTCGAGTCTCATCTTGGACACGAAAGCCGGTAAGAAATTCTTGCCGGTTTTTTTGCGTATATACACTTGACATTCTGCAAGGCAAGGAAACGGAGTTGCAGAGCGTTAACGAGGTGAAGGGACTGCCCAGCAACTTTACCAACTGGCTTGAGAATAACGCTGACCGCATAAAGAACGCTAAGAACATGCCTTATTTCATCTCTAACAACAAAAACTGCGCTGAGCCATCGAAGCAACTAAACATTGAAAGAGCGCAAGAGAATGTACTAAAATCTAAACAAATAATAGAAATAGACATATAAAAAGGAAGTGCACCTACAGAACTTGCAGGTGTTCGCAAAGAACTAAATGAGTCAAAAATTAAATATAACCCCGTTAATGATATAGAATCACCACTATCAGAGACCGAAATTATAAACAAAGTTGGTGGCGGCGATTTAACAAAAGGGTCGTATTCTTCTGCTGCTTTTGCTTATATAGGCAACAAGTGTGGTTATGATGTTACTGACTTTTGAGGAGGGGAAAGTATGCGATATTTTTGTAAAGATGGGCATCTAAATAAGATAGCGGAAAGTGTTGGAGGTGTTGTAGTAAAGCATACAAATGACTTTAAAGCTGCAAGCGAGGCTTTAAAGCTAGTAGAATATGGTAAAGAGTATTATTTTGGATGTAGCGAACATGCAGCTATTATTAAAAAAGTTAAAGATGAAGGATTTTATTTTTTAGAATTACAAGACCTAAATAAAAATGGGTGGGAAAAGTTAACTACACAAGTTCTTAAGGAAAGATTTGACGCAACACACACACAGTATACGGTCGAAAAGTAAAAGCATCAACTAATTAATAGATACTGATTTACTACGTAAAGATGGAGGGTTTAAAAAAATGCTTGGTTACATTAATACACAGAAAGAGAGTCAACAAAAAGGTAAAGACGGAGAAAAGAAATAGCTATTTTTTTCTACTCTTAAAAAAATTTGCCCAATATGTGTTTTCGGCATCAAATATAGCAACTTCTTCTTTTGTAAGGTTGTGAGGATAATCAGCAAACAGGTTGTAAATTTTTTTCTTGTCAAAAGAAAATTCACGCACGCCTTTTGTATCAAAGTGGTCAACCCACCATATTTTGTCAGTTGTATTCTTTTTGTAAAAATCGTAACCCATAGTTAATCAATTAAGGGCTGACCGTAATCAGCCCGAGTTAATACTGCAAAGTTAATAAAAATTATCCATATATCCACTCTCCGAACACTGCATATAGATGATGTTACATGATGGAGCTGTTGTCACCATGCATAGTTGCTCCTGTCTGGATCATGAATCGCTTGCAGGCAATTACTGACAAAAAATACTTGGATTTCTGGGGATGGATATAAGGGTTGTTCTAAAATGTCATGTTTATGGTAAATTAATTGGAATAATTGAAGGGTCATTGTAGTTTTTTTTATTAATTTTACACTCACAAATTTTTTTGTGCGATTTGTTTTCTATCATTACCCCTCCAAAAAATGTCTTTTCGATTTGGCATTTGACAAAATACTGTGTATAATATATCGTAAACTATGGAACAAAAAACTATTACAATTGAGACGAGTTACGACGGGCATTATGTTATACCTGATGGCGTGACAGAAATTGTATATTATGCATTTTTCGGATGCAATCTGTCGTCGGTTGAGATACCTAATTCGGTTACAAGCATTGGGCACAGTGCATTTTACCATTGTAGAAATCTCACATCATTAGAGATACCCAATTCGGTGACAAGCATTGATGCTTGTGCCTTTGATGGATGTTCTAGTTTGTCTTCCATTGTGTTTCCAGCATCATTGGCAAGCATTGGGGACATGGCATTCAAGGGGTGCTCTAAATTGCGCTCTATAACTGTCGATGAAGATAACCCTTGCTTTTGCGATTGGGATGGTGTGCTGTACAATAAGGATATGTCGTGCTTGCTTCATTATCCTGCTGGCAAGGAGGAAGTTTCATATCTTGTTCCCTATGGAATGACTCATTTTGATTTAGGCATCTTTGACGATGCTGTTTACTTGAAGGCTGTGTATTTGCCTGAAACTATAGAGTCGCTGATGATTTTGAGCGATAAATTCGGTGAGGGAAGTTTGCGTGAGTTACATATTATGGTAGATGATCCTGAGACTATGGATGTGGAAGTAACACCGCATTTTTTTGATGCTGTAAAGAATATCACGCTATATGTACCCATCGGCTCTAGCGAAGCTTATCGTGAGCATTGGAGCCCCGCTGAATTTAAGGATATAATTGAAGAATAAACTAGTAGATAGTCATTTTTAATAAACAAAATGAGATACAAATTTGCTCTGTATCTCATTTTGTTTTTTTATGATTACTCGTTTAGAACCATTTGATTTTTTTGAATAGGAAGAATGCACTGGCCGAGAGTAGTATAGACGTTGCAATGATTGCTACAAATGCCCATGGCTGTTCTTCGTGTGGCAACCTCACGTTCATGCCATAGAGGCTTGCAATTAATGTGGGCACTTGGAGAATAATTGTGATACTTGTCATGCGTTTCATGATTTGGTTCAAGTTGTTTGAAATAATTGAACCAAATGCCTCCATCGTGCCTGAAAGAATGTTACTGTATATGTTCACCGAGTTCAATGCCTGCTGCAACTCGATGTGCACGTCTTCTACCATGTCGGTATCGAGCAAACCGGAGTTCTGATAGAGAGATTTTAAGCGCATGAGCAGAGACTCGTTGCCCCTGATTCCTGTGTTGAAATACACGAGACTTTTCTGTAAGTTTCTCATCTTTAACAGGTCTTCATTGCGAAGTTTGCGTTCAAGGTCGTCCTCGGCAGCATTAATGTTCACATTAATCTGTTTAAGGAATTTCAGGAACCACACGGCCGAAGACATGATGAGTCTCAAGATGAGTGTGAGCCTGTTGTTGATATTAACCCCTTTGTTTTTGTTGTATTGGATGAAATCGTTAACAACGGGATTGTTGAAGAAACTCAACACGATGACCAGTTTGTTGTTTGTGATGATGCCTAAAGGGATGGTGGAATAGGGGATATCTACATCGTTAGTTTCTCGCGGTAGTCGCAGTATGGTTAGCCTCCAGTCACCATCGCTTTCGGTGCGAGGTCGTTCATCGACGTCCTGGATATCGCTGATGAATGATTTGGGAACATTGAGTTCCTTCAAGTAGTTCAGGTCGCCTGCCGATGGGTTGTGCATATTGATCCAACACCCATCCTGCCAGCTTTCGACTTTCTCAAAGCCTTTGCCGAAAAGGATAAATTCTTTCATTTCAGTCTGTCTCCTTTGTTTCTGTGCACTAAATCACCCAGCAAAGAAAGACAGGCTGCCGATAGCCCGTTGCTTGCTAGTTATTTAGTGTGATGTTAAGTTTGTAATTTAAAAAGTCTTTCGGAACCGTGTCGTCCATATAATTTATTAATTTGGTTTCTATGATGCAAAGTTACGTCATTTTTTTGAATAAATGTGTATGATTATTGGTAAAAATGGCGCGGCTGGATATTTGGATAGCAAAAAACAGGTGGGTTTTATATTCCCACCTGCATTTATATAAACCCCAAAGATGCCATTAATATCAGAGGTATGCTCTGAGAGTATCAGTTCTTTTTGCCCTAAGGCGGCGAAGAGCCTTTTCCTTGATTTGTCTCACTCTCTCTCGCGTGAGGTCAAATTGTGCTCCGATCTCGTCGAGAGACATCTCGGGGCAGTTGATGCCGAAAGACATCTTGACTATTTCACGCTCACGTGGCTGGAGTTGTGCAAGCATTTGCTGCAATTCGCTGTTGAGCGATTGCTTGTCGAGGTTGGAATCGGCCATCGGGCTGTTGTCGTTGGCGATCACATCGAGCATAGTGCCGTCGTCATCGCTGTTGAACGGAGCGTCAAAAGACACGTGATGCCCCGACACTCTCATCGCGTCATCGATTTTTGTGGGTGAGAGGGCGAGCATCTCGCCCAGTTCCTCGCTTGTGGGGCGACGCTGGTTGAGTTGTTCGAATTGCGACGACGCCTTTGCGATGCGGTTTCTCAATCCGTCTTGGTTGAGCGGTATTCTCACCATGTTAGATTGTCCGCCCAGTGCTAGAAGGATAGCTTGGCGAATCCACCACACGGCATAAGAGATAAACTTGAAGCCGCGTGTCTCGTCAAATCTCTCGGCGGCAGTGATAAGGCCGATGTTACCTTCGTTGATGAGGTCTGACAGACTGATTCCGTTATTCTGATATTGCTTGGCAACAGAGATAACGAAACGCAAGTTGGCCTTCACTAACTCGTCTCTTGCCGCTTGTGCATCATCTCCTCCCTCGCGTATGCGTTGAGCGAGTTCAACCTCACGATCCATATCAATCTGCTTGATATGGTTGATTTCGGTAAGATACTTGTCGAGAATCTGGCTGTCACGGTTGGTGATTGTTTGTGTAATCTTTAACTGTCTCATAGCATTATTGGTTTAAAATTCTTGTGTGTAGTGTCATTATATCAGCAAAAAATGTGCCAATTATTGTGTGTGTTATGTGTGTTTATACAAAAGGCTGGCACTCAGTCGTTAAGCGCCAGCCGTGTGTTGTAAGGGATGTTTTTATCCCAGATAAGACTTGAGTAGTTTGCTCTTTTGTCCTTTGAGTCGGCGTATCGCCTTTTCCTTGATCTGACGCACACGTTCGCGTGTGAGGTCAAATTTTGCTCCAATCTCTTCAAGTGTCATTTCCTGGCAACCGATGCCGAAGAACATCTTGAGGATTTCGCACTCACGGGGGTTGAGTTGGTCAAGAGCCCTGTTTACTTCTTTCGACAAAGATTCCTGGTTGAGCGTAGAGTCAGCCATGGGGCTGTCGTCGTTGGGGATAACGTCAAGCAAGCTGTTGTCTTCACCGTCAACGAAGGGAGCATCGACCGACACGTGGCGGCCCGACACCTTCATTGTGTCAGAAATCTTGTCAACGGGTACATCCAGTTGCTCGGCAAGTTCCTCGGCCGACGGGCGTCGTTCGTTTTCTTGCTCAAAACGAGAAAGAGCTTTACCGATTTTGTTAAGCGAACCCACTTGGTTGAGCGGGAGTCGCACGATGCGTGATTGCTCGGCAAGAGCTTGGAGGATGGACTGGCGAATCCACCATACTGCGTAAGAGATAAACTTGAAACCGCGTGTCTCGTCAAATTTTTGTGCTGCCTTAATCAGGCCTAAATTACCCTCGTCGATCAAGTCGGGGAGACTTAATCCTTGGTTTTGGTACTGTTTTGCTACTGAAACGACGAAACGCAGGTTAGCGCTAACAAGTTTGTCAAGAGCAGCTTGTCCTGCAGGACCACCTTCGCGAATGCGCTGTGCGAGTTCGACTTCCTCATCCACGGTAATAAGTTCCTTGCGGCCTATTTCCTGAAGATACTTGTCAAGCGATGCACTCTCGCGGTTGGTGATTGATTTTGTAATTTTTAACTGTCTCATTTAAACAAAATAGTTTAAGCACGCAAAATTACTACTAATTTTCCGTTTTGCCAAATATATAACGAAAAAAACGCGTTTATAT
>JAGHSP010000278.1 GCA_018065815.1 Candidatus Sodaliphilus limicaballi
TATAACTACTAACACTTTTGTGTATCATGAGGATGTTGACATGCGAATAAATTTTTTGTTGATTTCAAGCGAGGCGCCTTTTCTCTTGGGTTGTATTTAGGTGGTGGCGCTGCGCTTGAAATACACTGAAAATAAACATAAAATAAAAATCATTTTAATTATAGAGACCGATTGCAGCAACAGCAGCTGACTCTGCTAGCACGGTGGCTCACACGTGGTTTCCTGATGTGGTCTCTGTGCCCTCTGTGGGAGATAAAGGGACGGGGAGGCGGGAAAATATCACGCAAGTTGCAAAAAATGGCACTTTTATTGCTTTTCGGTTTTTTGAAAAATATTTTTTTTACCTTTGTGATGCGGATTTTCTGCATGTGAAACGTAAATAATAACATTCGACACCGATGAACATAAAAAAACTATTATGCATACTTACCGTTGCTGGGGCTTCGATGCATGCCAGCGCTGAGCTGCAGATCAATGAGATCATGCAGGCTAATATCAGTTCGCTTTATGCCGACAATGAGTTCCCCGACTCGTGGGTGGAGCTCTATAACAACGGCACGACCAATTTCCGCATGGCGGGCTACCGCCTGGGCGAGACCGAGAACTTTGAGGAGGCGACACGCATCAGCGGCGGAGCCGTGGCTCGTGCCGGCACGTATTTTGTGATCTACACCGACAAGACGGGCCCCTCGGGCTATCACGTGGATATGCGCCTGGACAGCGGCAAGGGTACCCTGTACCTGTTTAACCCCAGCGGCGAGATTGTGGATAAGGTGAGCTACAAGAAGATGCTTGCCCCCAACGTGTCCTACGGCCGCTTGGGCGAGGACAGCAACACGTGGGGTTTCATGAAGACTTCTACTCCCGGCGAGGCTAATAAGCCCGAGGTGATCACCCAGGTGCTGCCCGACCCCGTGTTCAGCGACAAGGGCAAGGTGCAGGTGGGCGGTTCGTCGTTCTATCTCACGCTCTCGATGCCTGCCGACGTGACCGTGCCCGCCGACACCCGCCTGTACTACACCACCGACGGCAGCGAGCCCACCACGTCGAGCAACAGCACCGCGACCAATGTGCGCATGCGCATCGCCTCGACCACCGTGGTGCGTGCCAAGCTCATCTCGGCCGAGGCTGCGTCGCCCAACGCCGTGACCGAGTCGTTCATCTTCCATCCCCGCGCGCTGAAGCTGCCGGTGATCTCGATAAACACTGACCAGAAGTATTTCACCGACGAGTGGATGGGCATCTTTGCCGGCTACAACTATCAGGAAGACTGGCGCCGCCCCATCAACATAGAGTACTTTGACGCTACCGGCTCACCCGCGGTGATCAACCAGATGGGCGAGTGCCGCGTGCACGGCGCCTACACGCGCGTGATGCCGCAGAAGTCGCTGGCGGTATATACGCAGAAGCGATTTGGCAACAAGCGCTTTGCCTACCCCTTCTGGGAGGACAAGCCCGAGGTGACCGAGGTGAAGTCATTCGTGCTGCGCAACGGCGGCAACTGCTTCACCAGCAACCGCATCGCCGACCAGGCAGGGCAGACCATGTTTGGCCGCAACGCCGAGAATCTGGACTACATGGAGAACACCGAGGTGGTGGCCTATATCAACGGCCAGTATGCCGGCATCTATGACCTGCGCGAGCGCAGCAACGAGGATAACATCGAGGCCAACTATGACGGCCTTGAGGACATCGACATGGTGGAGAACTACACCGAGGTGAAACAGGGCACAATGGACTCGTTCAACGAGCTGATGGCGCTTGTCAACAGCAAGCCCACCTATGAGCAGATGAATGCCGCCGTGGACTTTGACAACTTTGCCAAGACCGTTGTGGCACAGTCGTTTGTCACCAACACCGACTGGCCCGGCAACAACATGGTGATGTGGCGCCCGTCGGCCCCTGGCGGCAAGTGGCGCATGATCATGAAAGACATGGACTTCTATGCCGCTAACGGCTATAACAGCACGTTCTTCAACTTCCTGCTGCGCGCCAATGGCCACGAGGACGACACCGGCGAGGGCAACAATCCGGCTCGCGTGAAGATATTCCAGGTGCTGTGGCAGTTCCCCGAGTTCCGCGAGAAGATCATCGACTGCTACACGGTGTATCTGGGCGACTTCCTGCGCAAGAGCCAGGTGCGCGCCCACCTAGAGGGCATCAGGGACGAGATCGACAGCGAGTACTACTACCACCTGCAGACCTATGGCAAGCCCCTGGGCTATAACAGCTGGAGGAACAATGTCGAGAACCTGATAACGTGGAGCGAGAACCGCAGCGACTATCTGCGCGACAACATCATCCCCAGCTACTTCAACCTGGGCAGCATCATCCCGCTGAACATCGTCACCAACGGGCAGCCGGTGAAGATGCTGAACATTCCGCTCACGCGAGCTGAATTCAAGGGCAATTACTACCAGGACCGTCCTCTCTATGCTTTCACCACCGGCAACGGCTGGAAGGCCACCTACACCTACACTAACGGCACCACACGCACTGTGTCGATCAAGAACCACAACTACGCGTTCACGCCCACCTCGGGCCTGAAGTCGATCAAGCTGGAGGTGGACCTTGGCACTCCCCTGCCCAGCGTTGCAGGCGATATCAACGGCGACGGCACGGCTGATGTTGAAGACCTCAACACCTTGAGCAACATCTTGCTTAATCTCGTGAGCGCGACGAAGTATGGCGACAGCCCCGACATGAACGGTGACGGCGAGTTAGACGTGGTGGACGTGAACGCTCTGGTGAACATCGTCTTGGGAATGTAACCCTTTATCCTACAGAGTTTTTGCTGAAAGAAACTATCTATCTCCCACAGAGGCCACAGAGTTTTTTTTACTGAAAGAAATTATCCGAAATTAGAAGAAATTTTTTTATTGCAGACCGGTTGCTGGACCAGCAGCTGACGCTGCTGGCACGTGGGTTCACACGGAAGCACAGACGGGGGCTCACACGGGGGCAGAGAGATTGTTTTTTAGGACATAAGAACATAAGAACACAAGAGAAACCACAGATTTAACAGATTAGATTTTTTAGAAATTAAAATAAAATCTGCTCTGCGGGTGTATTCTGTGGGTAAAAAATTAGTGCTATGTCGTGAAAAATCACTAATTTCGCATGATAAACAATCTAAACATTGAATTATGAGCAAAACTTCTGATAAAAAAGCTAACGGATACAACCCTCAAACTGGAAGTCTCAAGGAACGCTTGGGACGCGTGAAACCTACGCGCTGGGCACGATTTGGCATCGTGTCGGTGATTTTCTTTGTGTGGGTTTTCTGGCTGGGCAACTGGTGGGTTGCGCTGGCGTGGTTCCTGCTGGCCGACATCTACCTCACGCAGTTCATCCCTTACACCTGGTGGAAGGGCATCAAGAATAATGCCGTGCGCAAGGTGTTCAGCTGGATTGACGCCATCGTGTATGCGATGGTGCTCGTCTATTTCCTATTCTCCTTCGTGGGCCAGAACTTCACTATTCCGTCGTCATCGCTCGAGAAGACGCTGCTCACCGGCGACTTCCTGTGGGTGAACAAGATGGTTTATGGTCCGCGCGTGCCTCAAACACCGCTGCACATACCCGTGTGCCAGAATATGATACCGTTCTTGAACTGCAAGTCTTACTTTGAGACCCCGCAGCTCGACTATCACCGCCTCAATGGCGTGCGCAGCGTGGAGCGCGGCGACATCGTGGTGTTTAACTTCCCCGCGGGCGACACTGTGGCCCTCAACTGCCCCAACCCCGACTACTACACGCTGGTGCAGATAAGGGGTCGTGAGGTTGTGAACAGCAACCGCGACATGTTTGGCGAGGTGATATATCGCCCCGTTGACCGCCGCGACGCTTATGTGAAGCGCTGCCTGGGTCTGCCTGGCGAGTGGTTCTCGATGAAGGACGGCGTGGTGTATATCGACGGCAAGGCTCTCGACGAGCCCGAGAATGTGCAGTTCAACTACATCGTGGTCACCGACGGCACCGCCATCAGCGATGAGACATTTGACGAGCTGGGCGTGAGCGTGGACGACCGTGGCTTCAACGGACAGTTCTACGAGCTGCCTCTCACCAAGGACATGGTGGCACAGCTCAAGTCTTACCCCTGGGTGAAGACCGTGGAGCGCATCACCGACCAGCATCTCGACGTGACCACCGAGAACGTGATCTCGTTCCCCGTGGGACAAAACTACGGCTGGACCCATAACAACATGGGCCGCATCTGGATTCCCAAGAAGGGCAAGACGCTGCACCTCACTCTGGAGAATCTGCCCAAGTATGAGCGTTGCATCAAGAACTACGAGGGCAACACGCTCGAGGTGAAGGAGGGCAAGATATACATCAACGGCAAGGAGACAACGACCTATACGTTCAAGATGGACTACTACTGGATGATGGGCGACAACCGCGACAACTCGCTCGACTCGCGCTTCTGGGGATTCGTTCCCGAGGATCACATCATCGGCACGCCGCACATCGTGCTCATCTCCTTTGACAAGGACAAGCGCGGCCTGGGCGTGCGCTGGAACCGCATCTTCAAGACTCCTAATCCGGATAAGAAGTAAAGGTTTAAGAGTTTAAGAGTTTATTCTCTAATCTCTCATCTCTAATCTCTCATCTAGAAGTATGATACTGACGGGTAGCATGTGTGCTGGCAGTGTGCGCTATTATGCGGCGTGCGTGGAGGCTGGAGTTGTGGCTGTGGATACCGCCGAGGTGCGGTTGCCGCTGCGGCACAGCCATCACCGCTATGCAATAGCAGGACCTAACGGCGTGCAGCAGCTCACCGTGCCGCTGGTGGGTGAGACTAATGCTATGCCCGTGCCCATGCGCGACGTGCGCATCAGCGAGCATGCCTCGTGGCGCAGGCTGCACTGGGGCGCTTTGTTCTCGGCCTACGGCCGCTCGCCCTACTTCGACTACATCGCCCCCGACCTTGAGGCCATCGTCATGGGTCATCAGCAGTGGCTGCTCGACTACAACGAGCAGATGCAGCAGCTCGTCATCGACTTCATGGGCCTGCCGGTGGAGATGACCCGCGCTTGCGACATCGACGCCCATGGGGCAACGGACCTGCGTGGCAAGATAGGCACCAAGAAGCCCGACCGCCTGCCCATCGTGGACGTCCCTTACTACCAGGTGTGGCAAGAAAGACATGGCTTCCTGCCCGGGCTCAGCATCCTGGACCTGCTCATGAACACTGGCCGCGAGGGCATCATCACACTGATGAAAATGAATAAAACAGAGCGATAGTAACGTAAATATCGTTAACGTTAATAACGTCAATAACGCTAGTAACGAAAGAATAATAAAACAACTATGGATAGAAAAGACTTTGAGATAATGGCCCCTGTGGGCTCGTGGGAATCGCTCACCGCCGCTTGGCAAGGTGGGGCCGATGCTATCTACTTCGGCATCGAGGGTCTGAACATGCGCTCACGCTCGAGCGTGAACTTCAGCATCGACGACCTGCACACCATAGCGCAATGGTGCCACGAGCACGGCATGAAGAGTTATCTCACAGTCAACACCATCATCTATGACGGCGACGTGGACTACATGCACCGCATCATCGACGCGGCCAAGCAGGCAGGCGTGAGCGCCATCATAGCCAGCGACATGGCCGCCATCCTCTATGCGCGCAGCACGGGCGTGGAAGTGCACATCTCCACCCAGGTGAACGTGAGCAACAGCGAGGCGGTGAAGTTCTACTCGCAGATGGCCGACGTGGTGGTGCTGGCGCGCGAGCTCAACATGGACCAGGTGCGCGGCATCCACGACACCATAGTGAACGACGACGTGCGTGGCCCTCACGGCGAGCCGGTGCGCATCGAGATGTTCTGCCACGGCGCGCTGTGCATGGCAGTGTCGGGCAAGTGTTACTTGAGCCTTGCCGAGAGCGGATATAGCGCCAACCGCGGCGCTTGCCGCCAGATATGCCGCCGTTCTTACACCGTGACCGACCGTGAGACGGGCAACCAGCTCGACATCGAGAACAAGTACATCATGTCGCCCAAGGACCTCAAAACTATCCATTTCCTCAACAAGATGGTCGATGCCGGCGTGCGCGTGTTCAAGATCGAAGGCCGTGCGCGCGGTCCCGAGTATGTGCGCACGGTGGTGAGCTGCTACCATGAGGCGCTGGAAAGCATCATCGACGGCACCTACAGTGAGGAACTCGTTGCCGGCTGGGACGAGCGCTTGAAGATGGTGTTTAACCGCGGATTCTGGGACGGTTACTACCAGGGTCAGCGACTGGGCGAGTGGACCATGAAATATGGCTCAAGCGCAACGCGTGTCAAGGTGTATGCCGCCAAGGGCATACGCTACTTCGGCAAGCTGGGCGTGGCAGAGTTCCTGGTCGAGGCTGGCGAGGTAAAGGTGGGTGACGAGATTGTCATCACAGGCCCCACCACAGGCGCTGTTATCACCACGGTGGAGGAGATAAGGGTGGATCTCAAGCCCGTGGAGAAAGCCGTCAAGGGCGAACATTTCTCTATCAAGACCGATGCCAAGATACGCCCCAGCGACAAACTATTCGTCTGGAAGCCCACAGGCAACGAGTAGAACCCACAGGGGGTATTTACTGCCGTTAATCCGGAAAGTTCGCTACATCCAAAAACGGCTTAATCTGCTTTCTATTTAGACAGGAGGATAAAAGAAAAAATCTCTGTGTCCTCTGTGCCCCTTTTTTTCGTCCCCGCGAGTTTATAGCCCCGGGGTAATAAATCGCCAGGCTTTTGGTTGGTTTTTCAATAATAATTATTACCTTTGCAACGAAAACTCGCCCGAAAAAGTGTGGAGATTGTGCGAAAACTCGCCCGAAAAAGTGTGAAGATTGTGCAAAAACTCGCCCGAAAAAGTGTGAGCGACACAAAATATCTATGCATTTATTATGTTTAAACGTAAGATAACAAGCATATTAAAGGACTGGAAAAGCGACCCTGACAGAAATCCCATCATTGTGAAAGGATGCCGCCAGTGTGGAAAGACATTCTCGGTAAAGGATTTTGCCTATAAAAACTACAAGAATGTTATCTACATGGATTTCCATGAGCAGCAGGGGTTGCGCGAACTTTTTGCCGACTCGTTGACCGTGGACTATCTCACGATGGCAATCTCGGCAGCAATGCCCGATGCCGTGTTTGCCCCGCATGAGACATGCATCATCTTTGATGAAATACAAGAGTGCCCCCGGGCACGCACTTCGCTCAAGTATTTTAAGCTCGATGGGCGATATGACGTTATCTGCACAGGGTCATTGCTCGGCGTGAACGGTTACAACTCGTCGATGGAATCCATCCCCGTGGGATATGAAACAGTCATTGACATGTACCCCATGGACTTCGAGGAATGGCTATGGGCCAACGGCATCAAGCAATCGGTTTTTGATTTCCTGAAAAAATCGCTTGTTGACGAGACACCTGTCGCCACAGCAATACACAACAGAATGCGACAATTGCTTCTGGAATACGTGATCGTGGGCGGCATGCCACGAGCGGTGAGCACATTCCTTGACACGCACGACGTGAACAGGATGATTGTCGTGCAGCGTGGCATCGTGGACGATTACAAGAGCGACATGGTCAAGTATGCTCGTTCCGAAGACCGCTCACGCATCAGGGAATGTTTTGACTCCATTCCTCGCCAGCTGGCACGCGACAACAAGAAATTCACCTACTCGGTTGTGAGAAAAGGCGGCCGCAGCAAGGAATATACAGGATGCCTTCAATGGATAGAAGATGCTGGCATCGTGAGGCGGTGTCACAACCTCATGATCACAGAGCTGCCGCTGGGAGGCAATGCATTGCAAGACTGCTTCAAGATTTACATGGCCGACACAGGGCTTTTTGTGAGTATGCTTGACGATGGAACGCAGTTGGATATTTTACAAGGACGGCTCAATGGCTATAAAGGTGCAATATATGAAAACCTGCTTGCCGACATACTGGGAAAAATGGGACGCAAGTTATATTATTTCCAAAAGACAGATAGCCTTGAAATTGACTTTGTGATGAGATATAAGGGCGAGTGCACTCCAGTAGAATGCAAGGCAAGGACAGGTAATGCCAAGTCGATGCGCACGTTGCTTAATCATCCCGAGAAGTACCATGTGTATAACGCCATCAAGCTGGGCGACTACAATGTGGGGCGTGACGGAGCATTGCTCACTTTGCCCATATACATGGCATTCCTTCTCACAGAGGTATAACCTGCCGGCACGCTCGGCACGCCCACCGCATCTTGATTGCGTTTTTGAGGGGCGTGTGGGACTAAATAAACGACGCCGGCCCGGTTCTTGTGATTAAGAACCGGGCCGGTGTTATGTTTTATGGTCCCTCGTCACTTGAGGACGAGGAATGTTGCCACAGGCTTCTGCTCGCCATCGCCTTGTGCCGCCATGACGGTGTAGAGGCCCGGTGCCACACGCTCGCCGGTTGCGTCGGCGCAGTCCCATGAGCACGAACCGTTGTCGCTAGCGAGTTCCTTGACCACAGCGCCGCCGGGGGCAACGATGCTCACGTGCGAATCTTCCATGAGCCCGCTGATGGTGACAAAACCTGTGTAGTCGGGCTTAACGGGGTTGGGGAACACGTTCACATTGTTGTAGTCGCTGGCCGATGCATTTGCGTCGAGGAAGTACTCAACGACACCGTTCATAGTGACGATGAGTGCTGATTTAGTGACAGGGTTATAAGAGATGTCATAGATGCAGTTGTTGGGCAGGATGCTGTTGCTGGTGTCGAAGTGGTTGAGGATCTTCGAGCCGTCGTTGTTCACGATGTAGAAACCGTTAGTGCGGGTGCCCAGCAGCTTGTGTCCCACCGAGTCCTCGGTGATGCAGTTCACCTGTATGCCCTCGAGCAGATATTCCTCGCTCATTCCGTCCTCGCTCATCACCTTGAGGTGGTTGGCGAGCATCTCTCCCTTGAAAGCGTCGGCGGGGTTAAACGAGATCACGCCCGAGCTTGTTCCCATCCACACGTCGCCGTTGCTGGCTGCATGGAGACAGAGGATGTAGTCGCATGAGAAAGCCTTGCCGTCGGTGCAGCGGAACTGTGTGAACGAGCGCGAGTCGGGCATCTTGGTGATGTCGCCCTTGCTGTCCCACATCACCAGGGGTTTCTGGTAATGTCCAGAGGTATATACCTTGATGTCGCTGTTCTTTGCCACCACAAAGCTGCTTGACTTGAAGAATCCCACTTCCATGTTGGGCACGTTGAAGAGATACCAGTCGGCCTTTGTTACCTTGGCGGGGTCGTCAAACTTGTTCTTGGGCAGCACTGCCACGGTCTTGTTGCTGGTTTGGTAAGATTGGGCCAGCCACAGGTTGCCCTCGCCGTCGATAGCCGTTGCGGGTTTGTATTTGTCGTTGAGGGGCGTGTTAGTTCCGCTCACATAGGTGTTGACCACTGTGCCGTTGACCACGTGTGCCACACCGGCAGCGCGTGTGGCCACCACATAGGAGTTCTCGGTGCCGGGGATGAAGTTGAGCCAGTAGTTGCCTTGGTAGCCTTCACCTTTATAGTATATGGGGAAGTTGGCAGGGGTCACGTCTTCCCAGCTGTTGCCGTCGTAAGTCCAGATTTCGGTCTTGGCGCCCTTGTTGGCGCTAGAGAGCACGCCGTTGTCGCTTGTCGAAGCCAGGTAGGTCTTGCCATCGCCGGGGTTGAATGTGGTCCAGTAGGCAGTGGTGGAGATACCTATGCCGTTGAGTTTTTTCGGGTCGTTTTCGCCTTGCTTTGCAAGTCCCTTGGCGCTCAACGCCCACACAGAGCCGTCGCCGTTGGGGTTGCATGTGAGCAGTTCGTTGACGCACTGCGTCTTCACGGGATTGCCGCCCTGTGCATCGGTGGTGATGTAGAAGTTGGCATCGGGGAAGTTGGCGATGAAGCCGGTGGGTGTGCGCTGGATGTTGGTCGCGCGGTTGTCGGCCAGTCGTGTCAGGGTTTGCGCGGTGCCATCGAGCGTGCACAGTTCAAGCGTGTTCTTTGTGTTGATGAAGAAGTGCTTGTCGTCGATGGGCGTTACCTGTCCGTTGGCGAGATAGATGCTCGGTGAGAAGTTGCGGTGCGATGTGGTCACCTCGCGCGGGTTGCTGGTAAAGACATATCTCAAGCCCGAGTCGGTCGCATTGCCCAGCACGAGCATGTTGCCCACGTGTGCCACGGTGTTGAGTTTCACGCCGTAGATGTGCGACTCCTTGATGACAAATTTCTCGTCGTCAAGCACCACAAAACCGAAGTCGGTGGCGATGTAGGCGTGTGAGTCGTCAAATGTGACATGATTGATAGCCTTGGTCTGTGTGATCACAGCGTCCTTGATTTCGGGAACATTGACCACTCGCCCGTCGGCAAGGATGATGTCAATGTTGGAGTTGTCATAGACGAGCATCACATAGTTTTTCAAGTCGTTGTAGTACATGTTCACCACCGAGATGTCGCTCAGCATGTTGGAGTTGTTGAGCGTTTCGGTAGAGTTGCTTTCCTTGTCGTAGCAGTACACCGTGTTGCTCACCAGGTAGTACACCTTGTCGCCAGTGTCGATGTTGTTTTGCAACTTCGTTGCCACAAAGTAGGGGTGCACTTTCCAGTTGTTGCTGCTCTGCGCCCATGCAATGAGAGGCATAGCGAGCACTAGGAGAGATAAAAGAAATTTTGCCATATTAGATATAAATATACTGTTGTTTTTTTTACTTGATAACGACAAACTTGCTCACTACGCTTGAGCCATTGCCACCCTCGTTCTGCGATGCGATGACAAAATACACGCCGGTGCTCACACGGTTACCGCCGTCGTTGCAGCAGTCCCATGTGCACATGCCGCCCTCGCTCTTGAGCTGCTTGACCACGTTGCCGGCGCTGTCGGCAATCTTCACCAGCGAGTTTTCCATGAGTCCGGCAATGGTCACGAGCGTGCCGTCCTCGGGTCGCACGGGATTGGGGAACACATGCACGTTGCTGTAGTCGGGGCTAGCCGGAACCACGTCGGTGAAGTACTCCATCACTCCGTTGCTGGTCACGATATACACAGAGTTGTTGTCGGAATTGCAGCTCACGCTGTAGATGGTGTTAGACACGAGCGGGCTGTTGTCGATGTTGAAAGACTTGAGAATCTCGGTGCCGTTGGCGCTCACCAGGAACAAGCCGTTGGAGTTGGTGCCTATCCACTTGCGTCCCGATGCATCGGTGGTGATGCAGTTGATTTCCATACCGTCGAGCAGGTAGTCGGCCAGATTGGTGCCGTCGTTGCGGGGCACCTTGAAACGTGTCACGTGGAAACCAGACTTGAAAGCCTCGGCGGGGTCAAACTTCACCAGGCCGCTTGTTGTTCCCATCCAGATGGTGCCGTCGATGTCGGCCGAGAAGCAACGTATGTAACTCCACTCATACTTGAGTCCGTCCTGGTCAACCAGCTCGGTCGCCGCAAAAATCTTGGTAGCGGGAGTGGTGGTCTTGATGTTGCCGCCGTCGTTCCATATCACCAGCGGACCCATGTACTCACCTGCGGTGAACACCTTGATGTTGCTCTTCTTGCTGATGACAAGGTTTGAACGCTTGAACGACTCGGCTTTTGTCTTGACGCCGTTCACCGTGGGAGTGAGCCAGTCTTCCTTGGTCACTGCTGCGGGGTTGGCAAGCTTTGCCTTGGGCAGGATCATCACGGGACAATTGTTGGTGCTGCTTGACTGCACGGCATAGAAGTTGCCTGCTTCGTCAAATCCTATTGCCGCCATGTACTTGCTGCCGCGGGGCATGTTGTTCATGTGGTAAACATTGGCCATCTTGCCGTCCTTGACGTGGCAAATGCCCACGCGGCTGGTGCTGAACAGGTACTCGCTTGTGCTGCCGGGCACCATCACGGGGCAGTAGTTGCCCTGCTGTCCGCTGTAAGGAGGCACGCCGTCGGGGGTCACGTCGTCCCAGTCGTCACCGTCATAGGTCCATATCTCGGTCTTGGCGTCGGGTATAGCGCTGGATAACACCACGTTGTCGCAAGTGCTTGACAGATATAGTTTCTTGTCGCCAGGGTTATATACGCTCCAGAACGTAATGCCCTCGATGCCTATGGATGTGGGCTTGAAGTAGTTGTTCTCGTCGCCCATCTTGTGCAGGCCGTTCTTGTTGAGTCCCCACACCGTGCCGTCGTTGCCGGCTGTCACCAGGTCGCCTAGCGGAGCCTCGTGCGATTGCACTTCGCTGCCAGCGGCGTTGGTGGTGATGTATTTCTTTGCGTCGGGGCAGCTGGCTATGTAGCCGGTCTTGGTTTTGAGCACCTGCACTGTGCGGCTGGGCTCTACCACTTGCGCGGTCACGGTGCCGGCAGCATCGATTTCGCACAGTTCCAGGGCAGTGTTCGACGCCATAAAGAAATGCGTGTCGTCGATGGGCGTGAGTTGCACGTTGGCACGGCTGATGCCTGTTGCGGCATATTGGTCGAGCGTCTCGCGGTGCTTGGCTTCCTCGCCCACCATGATGACGCCGTCCTGGGCGATGACAATCCACTTGCCCACGTGGGCCACGCTCGACAGGTTCTTGCCGTAGATGCGCGACTCCTTGACGATGTGCTTGCTGTCGTCGATCACGACATAGCCAAACTTGGTTGCTGCATAGGCATACTTGCTGTCAAACGAGATGTGGTTGATGCCCTTTGATGCCGAGAGCGTTGCGTTCTTGATATCGACCATATTGGTCACCTTGCCGTCGCCGTTCACCACGTCCATGTTGCCGTTGTCATAGGTAACAATCACCATCTTGCGGGTCTCGTCATAGTAGGCTCCGGTGACTGCCACGTCGCTCAGGTAGTTGCTCTTGTTGAGGGCTTCGTTTTCCTGGGTGTCCTTGTAGTAGCAAAACAGGTTGTTGCTTGCCAGGTAGTACACCCTGTCGCCGGCATCAATGGAGTTCTGCGCCTTGGCTCCGGCAAAGAGCGGGTGAATCTTCCACGTGTCGGTAATGCGTTGCGCGCCCATCACGCTGGGCAATGCAAGGGCAAAGAGTAGAAATATTTTTTTAACCATGCGATAATTGTTTTGTATTCAGCGTCGTGCGGTGCGTTTATATACGCGTGGGCGTACCTGCGCGCGCACGATGACATAATAATCCTATTCTTATAACGAGAAAAATAAGTCTAAATTATTCAAATTCAAATATTTTTTTTCGTCGGGCGCCAATAGTCAAAGAAACAGATTTTTTCTCCAGAAATAAAAATTAAGTTTCGGATGTTAAAACACATTGAGTTTCACATGCTAAGGTTGAGTCAATTATTGCAGTCTGGTTAAAATTGTGAGAGTTCTGGCAGCGGCTTCACAATTTGAGATGCGCTGTGGCGGTGCGTCCTGCGTGATTGGTAAACGAGAACAAAGCCCACTCGCCGGTGAGCTCGCTCTCATATCTCACGTGCAGCGTTTTCGCGGGCAGCCGTAATTGAGCTGTGCCGTCGAGCTTGTCGTCGCTTGCCGCGTGTGTCGATAGGCCTTTCTTTTCCACTATGCGCAACTTGTCGCCCACGGTGGTCGCCACCACGTTCACCGTGTCGCCGGCCGGCAGCGGGATGCCGTTGCGCAGCAGCATCACGGTCCCGTCGTCGAGGGCGTGCAGTGCCACCAGGCCGTCGTCGCAGGTCACGCACGGGTTGAGCGCCATAGGCACTATCTCGGTGCTTGCCGGGCCTTCCTCTTTCTTGCCGAACAGCAACGCTATGAGCGACACGGCAACGGCAAATGACATGACGTAAAATTCGGTGGAGTTTACTTCAATGACCATGTGGTATTGTATTTACACAAAATCTAGATATCCGGATGGAGCCGGATACCTAGACTGTTCTGTTACAGGCATGTGCCCTGCATTGATTATCACTTGATGATGCGGATCTGTGTCACGGGAGTTGTGCTCATAGTTTCCTCGCTGGTGCCGGCATACACGTTGTACACGCCAGTTTCGAGGCGTTCGCCGGCAGCGTTGCATCCGTCCCACTTGGTGCTAGTGCCCTGTGCATGCAGCGTAGCCACTGTGTTGCCCTTGCGGTCGGTGATCTTGAGCACGGAGTTCTTGACCAGTCCGGTGATGGTGGCAAAGCCAGTGTTGTCGGGGCGCAGGGGGTTGGGATAAGCCTGCACGTTGTCGTAGTTCTCGATCAGCACGGGAGCCTCGTGGAAATACTCGGCAACGCCCTCGCTGGTGACGAAGATCACAGAGTTGGTGTTGGGCTTCACGGTGATGCTATACAGGAAGTTGCTGGGCAGCGTGCTGTTAGAGATGTCGTAGTGTGCCAGCACGCTCTTGTTGTCGGCGCTCAGCAGGAACACGCCTTGGGTCTTGGTGCCCACCCACTTGCGGCCCTGTTCGTCGATGGCGATGCTATACACATACTCGCCCTCGAGGAAGCGGCCCGACTCGCTCTCGGTGCCCATCTTGATTCGGATTGTGTGGGCAATCAAGTCGTCGCTCCATGCCTTGCTGGGGTCAAAGTAGAACAAGCCGTGGTCGGTTGCCACCCAGATGTTGCCCTCGGCGTCGGGGGTGAAGCCGTAGATCTGCATCCAAGTAAAGTTTGCGCCGTCGTCGGCAGGAAGTGAAGTGATATAGGCTTTCTTGGGCGACGGGTTGTTCAAGTCGCCTTCCATGTCCCACACCTGGATTCCCGAGTAGTTGACCTCGCCTATAGTGTAAACGGCGATGTTCGTGCCCTTGGTGAACGCAAAGCTGCATCGCTTGTTGTAGTTACGGTTGCCATCAATTTCGGGTGTAATCCAGTTTTCCTTTGCGGGAGCCTCGTTGAACTTGTCCTTGGGCAGGATCATCACATAGGGGTTGTACTTGCTACCGTAGTCGATGGCGCGGAATGACTGCACGCCCCACAGGTTGCCGTCGTTGTCAAATCGCAATGCGTTCATGAACGACAGCGGGCTGTTGCTTGCAGAGTGTTGCTGTCTCACGGTGTCGTTCACGGCATGCACGATGTATGCCGAGCGGGTGCTGTAGAAGTAAGAGTTGGGCTGTCCCTCCTCAAACACCAGCCAGTAGTTGGCATAGTTGTTGGTGGGAGCGCCCTTGGGAGTCACGTTTTTCCAGACGTTGCCGTCATAGCTCCAAATTTCGGGCTGCGACGGGTTGTACTGCTTGATGAGCGCATTGTCGCACGTGCGGTTCACATACACCTTTCCGTCGCCGGGGTTGTAGGTGCTGTAGAAAGCGTTCTGGGTGATGCCTATGCCATTGGGCACGTAGTAGGTGCTGTTGCCCGCTTGGTGCACGCCGCTAGCACCGGCTGCCCACTTGGTGCCGTCGCCTGCCGGGTGGCATGTGAAGATTTCCTTGGTGCCCTTAACCATCGTGGGCGAGCTGCCGTCGGGGGCAAAGGTGTAGTAGAACCCTTGCGACATGAAGTTGGCGATGAAGCCTGTGGGAGTGGGCTGGATGTTGTCGGCAGGACCGCCAGCGATCAGTGTCACTTCAACGTTTGCGTCGTCGGTAAACTCGACAGTGATGATGTCGAGCTCTTCGTCGGTGCGCATGAAGAACTTCTCCCCGTTGATGGGATAGAAGTGGGCGTTGGTGGGATACATGTTGGCGCGGGTGAAGGCGCTGAAGTCATCGTGGTTCTTGCGGGTGTCGTAGAAAACCTCGTCGTCGCTCGACACGACAAGCACGCCGCTCAACAGCATTGCCGATGTGATGCTGCGGTTGTAGTAGTAAGTGTCAGTCACTTGCAGGGTCTTGTCGTCGATAAACACAAGGCCAAACTCGGTAGCCACAACCATCTTGCCGTCGGCAAAAGTGATGTCGTTGATGCCCTTGGGGCCGTTATACACAGCATCGGCAATGTCGGGTATGTTGGTCACGCTGCCGTCGGGGTGTATCACGTCGATGTTAGAACTGCGGTAGGTGACCACTGTGTAGCCGGCATAGGGGGCGTAGTTGTGGTAGATATTGGTTGTGACCACATCGTTGACACCTTCTCCCTTGTCGAGGATTTTCACCTCCTTGGTGTCTTTGTTGAAGACAAAGAGGTTGTTGCTGCATTGAAGGTAGGCCACGTTGCCCACGTCAATGAAGTTCTGCGTGCCGCTTCCCATATACTTGGGGTGGGCTTTCCACTGGCCATTGTCTTGCGCCGAGCACACGAGTGATGTAACCGCCGCGAGTACTAATAAAACACGTTTTATCATAGTTGTCTAATTTGTTTACAATTTACAAAGATACAAAATAATTTGATAATCTCGCACTTTTAGAGCACTTTGTTTGTTTTTTTAATTAAAAGCGGTTACAAAACGACATCACACCAATAGTTCCCTACGTTTGCGACTTCCCCCATAGAAGGCACAGAGGACACAGAGATTTCACCTTTGTCCTCTTGTCTAAATGCCATCAAAGGGACAGTCCCCGTGATGGCATTTTTTTCAGTGTTTTTGTTTTTTTTGACTCACAGAGACCATAGAGAAAAACGCGTCACTTCCCGGCGATGAGACGGTTGACCGTGGTGTCGATCTTGAGCTTGCGGTAGGCCCACACTGCCAGTGCGGTGAGAACGACGTAGATTATCACCATGGTATTGTAGCTGTGAGGTATGAACGAAGCCACCACTGTGTTGTTGATGTAGCGTGTGAGCGGATGCAGCACGAATATCAGCGCCGACACCTTACCCACGGCATCGGCAGCCTTGAGCAAGCGCCCCCTGAGCAAGCGGGCCATGCACACAAACATCGCCGCACCCACTGCATAGATAATGCCCCACAGCACGAAGTTGAGAGTGAACCCCAGGAACATGACTACCAGAACCGGCAGCAGGCAAGCCGCGCGACGGGGGCTGAGGTGCTCCTCGCGCATGTAGCGGGCGGCAAGCATACCCAGCGAGAACGGCAGCAAACCCACAAATACGTTGTCACGCATGAGACATCCGAATAGCGACTCGGGTGGCACTACGTTGTGCATCACGATGCTGACGACTATGAGCGCCACGGGAATCCACACCCGCGCCCTGTGGCTGTCGAAGCGATAGAGCAAAGCATAGACGATGTAAAGCTGCATCATTAACCCCAAGTACCAGTAGATGAACGGATTGATCCTGAACATGGTCAGGAAGTTGGTGGTCATCGTGAACTGCGCGATGAGGCCTCCCAGCGTCACATTAGTGTGGTGTGTGATGATGAGCTGCAACACGGGGAACAGCAGCTGCGGCACGAGCACCAGCGCCAAGAGTTTGCGGTATTGGTTGAAGATAAACCGGCCTGCGCCGAATGGGGCGTCGCCCTGCTTGCCTTGCTCATACTTGCGCACCAGGCCATATCCGCCCAGGAAGATGAACGCTGCCACGCCGATGTAGCCGAAGCACGAGAACAGCTGTATCACCAGGTTGATGTCGGGGTGCTGGAGGTAGTCGCCCCAGCGCAAAGTCTGGTCGATGGCCCACTCAAACTCGCTCTCCTTGATTGAGAAATGGTAGTTGTGGCATATGTTGTGCAGCATGATCGACGTGATGGCAAGGCCACGCGCCGCCGAGCATTGCTGCTTGCTGAGTAATGGTTGCATGAATTTGTTATTTGAAAACAATTAAAAGCACTATTATTTAGTGTCTAGAGCGAGTATTTTGTCTATAGTTGTAAAATTGAAAGTTCCCCAAATGTCTAACGGAAGCGAATGGAATTTGTTATAGAGTCCGCTATGGAATTCCAGTTCAAATACCAACGTAAAACCATTGAAATCGTCTTGATTTTTCTTTCCCTTACACACGCGTATGCTCTTAACGAGATAAAGATTTTTGAATCCTTTCCCTTTGATGTAAGGCATAAAGTAGAATTGTTGGTTAAGTGCAATTGAATCGGGAAAAATTTCACTTGTATAGCATGTGTCTTTTGCCTGTCCAACAAACGATTTAGCATTATTTTTATCGATTAGAGCGATAAGCACTTTTTTTGATTTGTCAATAGATTGTTGCTCGTTTTTTTGACAACCATAGCAAGTGACATCCTCTTGAACAAAAGAACCTGTTATCATGTTCTTTTCCCCAAAAAGTTCATATAATTCAAACAAATTTAATTGTTTGCATGAAGTGTTGACCGTTGAGGTTTGTGTTTTGTTATCCTTTGTTACAACAAGCCGCGACTGCTCGCTAATTATTTGTTCCACAGCTGTTTGGTAGTCGACAGGTTGTGACGGAAATTTGCGTTGTATGCTATTGAGCAGTCGTATAATCGAACGCCCTATAGCCCATGCCAAATTTACAGGAACTGCATTCCCTATCTGTTTATATTTATCGCTTAATGTCCCTTTAAATTGCCATGAATCGGGAAAAGTTTGTATTCTTGCATATTCACGAACGTTTAGCGGACGTGTTTCTAGCGGATGGCATCTCTCTGTCTGTTTTTGACAAGGAGAACAAGTTAAAGTGAGAGAAGGTTCATTAAGGGAAAGCCTTCTTGCCATGCCGGTTTTTCCTCCACCAAGATGCCAACTGCCACCCATGTATTCTTTAGCGATGTTTTCTGGCAAGTCGCGCCAATCTCCACCTTGGGGCACAAGGTCTAGTACCCGCGATTTTTTTTCCGGGTATTTTGCACCTTCTGATGCGGGTACATCTTGGTCAAAAATAATGCCTCTAAACAAAGCGTCACGAAGGGTTAGCACCCGTTCAAAAGGGGAGGGCCACTGAAAGTCTATACCATTGGCAACATCGTTGCGAATAGCAATCAGAATAAGTCGTTCGCGTTTTTGTGGGACTTGATACATTATTGCTTTGAGAACTTTAGGCGCTACGAGTGTGTATCCCAGTTCGCTAATGGTGTTGCAAATTGTCCTAAAAGTTCTCCCATCGTCATGACTTTTAAGTCCTTTGACATTTTCTCCCATAAAAACAAGAGGTTGTATTTCCTTTACGGCACGCGCTAGTTCAAAAAACAATGTTCCTCTAGTGTCGCTAAACCCCTCTTGTTTTCCGGCATAAGAGAACGCCTGACAAGGAAATCCGCCAGACAAGAAATCTACTTTTCCCCGCAATGGAGTGAAATCAATGTGACGGATGTCACCTTCTATTACATTCCATTCTGGTTTATTGGTTTTTAACGTTTTGCATGCCGAACTGTCAAATTCATTAAGTAGGATGTGATGTAATCCTGCTAACGACATGCCAAGCGCTAAACCTCCTCCACCTGCAAATAATTCTATTGAATTATACTGCCTAAGGGGAGTAACATTCTTTTCATCGTTCCAGTTGGTGTTAAGCATGGCACACACGTCTGGTATATCGTTCAGATCCTCCATGTTAAAGCCACGCACACCATCCACCGTGTATGTTTGATACACACCATTTTCCGCCCACTTTTGCACTGTGCGGTTTGATGTGCCTGTTAAGGCTGCTAAATTATTTTCAGATATGAATTTCATGATTATAGGCCGCCCTTATTCTTGATTTCTAGGGCAATTTCATTTACTTTATTACGAATCAAGGCACTACCGTCGATATTGTCTTCCTCAACGACTTCGCCAAAAGCTTTTGCAAGCTTGTTATAGAAGTTTTTGTCTCCTGTTAGCCGTTCCCAAAAATCAGCACCACACAAAACCGGGTAATGTGCATCAATTGCTTTGTAATTAGCCGAAAGATTTTCACGCTCTCCATACAAAACACCGACAACCAAGTCATCAAATTGCAGCCCCATTTTATCTAGGCGAGATTTATTCATTAGATACTTGAAATGCCCCAGGATTGTAGCTATGTCATCTTTGTTTATAGTTTGTGGACCTGCCTTGCACTGACAGTATTTTCGACGTCCGTCAATTGCGTCTTCAAATTCAATGTCAATCCCATTAATTCCTGATGCTCCACCAACGATTTCCTTAAGGGTTGAAATGAAAACCTGAATATTCTGCCCGAAACTAGTGTTCAAACTTGTCCCAAGAATGCGAGGATATACGAGAGCCTTTGCTAGACTTTCAGGTTCGGTATTACCACACAAAAATGAAGCAAGATAGTTTATCAAAAAGGGGTTAATATTAAAACTCTTTAGTTTTAAACTATTTAGGTTTTTGATGTGATTAGGGATAATCGTTGTGCGAAAATATTCCTTACCGCTCAAGATAATAGCTGATTTTTGCTCTTCGGTCATGCTGTATTGGATTATATAGTTTCTTTTTCCGTTGATTCAAACTGCCCTACAATCAAGTATGTCACAAATTAGATGACAAAGGGAAATGCAAGGAAATGGTTGTGGAGAAATACATAGGCAACCAGATACCGAGGCACCCGGTTACCTATGCATTAAGTATCATAATCAAGCCTGCGCTGCCTTGGCGGCTTCTACCCATTGCTTAACCTCGTCGGCAGTGGGTGCCTTGTAGCCCAGCTTGTACTTCTTGTTGATGTCGAGCAGGTCCTGGAACAGCTTGCCCGGACGCTCCAAGCCACCAAGAGCCTCTACTGTGAGGACACCGGCTTTCTGGATGGGTGCTACCCACTCGGCGGGAATGCCCAGGGCGGTGAACGCCTCTTCCTTGTCGCGCTTGGCAACCTTCTCGGGACGCATCTGCGGGAACAGGAGCACATCCTGGATGTAGCTGTTGCCGGTCATGAGCATCACCAGGCGGTCGATGCCGATGCCGATACCGCTAGTGGGAGGCATGCCGTACTGCAATGCGCGCAGGAAGTCCTGGTCGATGATCATAGCCTCGTCGTCGCCCTTGTCGGCAAGTCGCATCTGCTCCTTGAAGCGCTCTTCCTGGTCGATGGGGTCGTTGAGCTCGCTGTAAGCGTTGGCAAGCTCTTTGCCGTTGACCATGAGCTCGAAACGCTCGGTCAGGCCCGCCTTGCTGCGGTGCATCTTGGTGAGGGGTGACATCTCCACGGGATAGTCGATGATGAATGTGGGCTGGATGAATGTGCCCTCGCAGGTCTCGCCGAAGATCTCGTCGATGAGCTTGCCCTTGCCCATGGTCTCGTCAACCTCGATACCCAGTTTCTTGCACACGTCGCGCATTTCTTCCTCGCTCATGCCGTTGAGGTCATAACCGGTTTTCTCCTTGATGGCGTCAAGGATGGGGAGGCGGCGGTAAGGAGCCTTGAAGCTGATGGTCTTGCCGTCGATCACGGTCTCGGTGCTGCCGTTGACTGCCACGCAGATCTTCTCGAGCAGTTGCTCGGTGAACGACATCATCCAGTTATAGTCCTTGTACTGGACATAGAGTTCCATGCAGGTGAACTCGGGGTTGTGGTTGCGGTCCATACCCTCGTTGCGGAAGTTCTTGCCTATCTCGTAAACGCCCTCAAAACCACCCACGATGAGGCGCTTGAGGTAGAGCTCGGTGGCGATGCGCATGTACATGCCTATGTTGAGCGCGTTGAAGTGAGTCATGAAGGGGCGAGCGCTTGCACCGCCGGCGATAGCTTGCAGCGTGGGAGTCTCAACCTCGGTGTAGCCGGCAGCGTCGAGCTCGTTGCGCAGGGTGCGCAGCACGGTGGCACGCTTGAGGAAAGTGTCCTTGACGCCGGCAGTGACGATGAGGTCAACGTAGCGCTGGCGATAGCGCAGCTCGGGATCCTCAAACGCGTCGTAGGTAACGCCGTCCTTGACCTTGACCACAGGGAGGGGTTTGAGCGACTTGCTCAGGAGCTTGAGTTCCTGTGCGTGCACGCTGATCTCGCCTGTCTGGGTGCGGAACACGAAGCCCTTGATGCCCACGAAGTCGCCCATGTCGAGCAGCTTCTTGAACACCACGTTGTAGAGGTCCTTGTTCTCGTCGGGGCACAGGTCATCGCGGCTGATATACACCTGGATGCGGCCGTGTGAGTCTTGCAGCTCAATAAACGAAGCCTTGCCCATGATGCGGCGGCTCATGATGCGGCCGGCAATGCTCACGGGACGGGGCTCAGCGTCGTCGCTGAACTGCTCGCGGATGTCGTCGCTGTAAGCGTTTACGACATACTCGTCGGCGGGATAGGGGTTAATGCCAAGTTCGCGCAACTGGTTAAGGCTGTTGCGGCGAATTATCTCTTGTTCGCTCAGTTCTAAAATGTTCATAAATCGTGTATATAGAATTTTAGTGTTTATTTTTGTTGTTGCTTATTGCTGTATAGCTCTTATTGCTGTGCCAGTTGTGCCTGCAAGGCTTCCTGCAATTTCTGTCCCATGAGTTTCTGGAACTCGTCCTGCTTGCCCTTATTGGCATAATACTCGCCCAGGATGTGCAGCATCGCCGTTGCCCTGTCGTTCTCAGCCTTGCTGTCCAGTCCGTCGGCCGACTTCTCGGCAAGTGCCATCTGCAGGTCCACGATGTCCTGTGCATCCTTGTCCATGTTGCCCGTGGGCACATAGTCGCATTGCTTCACAAGGGTTTCGATGCGCTTGGCCACAGCTTCGGGGTTATCCTCGTTTATAGACTGTGCGTCAGACGCTTTGGGTGCATCCTCCACCATCTCAAGAGCGCTGCTGGCGCTGGCTTCCTGCCGATATTTTTCCTTGTCGTTGCATCCAGCCAAGGCCAGGACCAAGAGCAAGGGTAATACTACTTTCTTCATATCTTTTTCTTATTCAAATGTTTCCAACTTGCAAAGGTACGTTTTTTTTGACGTAAACGCAAACTTTTTAGATTAAAGGTCAGGGCAACCGCATCAAAACTTGCCATAACTTCCCAAGAACTTCCCGACTTCCCCCACGGAGACACAGAGCCCACGGAGATTTTCTACTGAAAGAAATTATCCGAAATAAGAAGAAATTTTATTATCTCCCACAGAGATTGGTTTTTACTGAAAGAAATTAAAATAATTAGAATAATACATGTTTCGCAAGTTGTAATTTACTGTCTTGCATAGGAATAAAGTATTTTATATTTTCAGCTTATTTTCAGTGTATTTCAAGCGCAGCGCCACCACCTAAATACAACCTAAGAGAAAAGGCGCTTCGCTTGAAATCAACTAAAAATCTACAAAAAAATTAATTCTTCGTCAACACCCTCTAGGTAGCCGTCTTCAACCGCGATTTTGTCACACTTCACAGCCCGCAGGTCTGCGACCAGCGGTTAACCAAAGTTACGACCTCCCTGAGGTCTAAAAAATCCACAAAATATATATGTCCAATGATAAAAAATCAGTGAGTTCAGTGATATCCGCGCGGGGAGTTCCATTGGTGAATAGTTACTCTATGGGAGACATAGGGTTTATATAATTATATAGTTTCTTATAGAATGGATGCCGTGTCATGGTGTCGGCATTTCCCAATATTATAAGTTTCATACGCGCGCGCGTGATAGCCACGTTCATGCGACGCAGGTCACGCAAGAACCCTATCTGCCCCTCGTCGTTGTCGCGCACCAGGCTTATCACTATGATGTCTCGCTCCTGCCCCTGGAATCCGTCCACGGTGTTCACCGTGATGAGGTGCCTGAATGGCTTCATGTAACTGCTGTGCCTGATGAGCCCGCGCAAGTGCTGCACCTGGGCTCGGTAAGGCGAAATAATGCCCACGTCGATGCGCTCTTCGAGCACTCGCTGCCGCCCTATCTTCTCAAAGAAATTTTCCAGTGTTTCCATCGTGAGCGCTGCCTCGCTGCGGTTGATGCGGCCATAACTATCGCCCACAAATTCCTCCCTGCCATCTACCTCGCTGGTATCTACCCACATGATAGGATCGTCATAGTCGAGTATGCCCCTATACTTCACCTCGGGCGCGCTCTCTACCTGTCCGCCATAGAACCAGTCGCTGGAAAATCGCATTATCTCCTCGTTCATGCGATACTGCACCTTGAGCAGAGTCACCACCTGCGGTTTATTCTCTACAATGCGTTCCATGAGCGTCTTGCCCAGTCCTCCTTTGAGAGCATCGATGCACTTCACCGTGGGAGGCAACTGCTGGTGATCGCCTGCCAGCACCACACGGCCTGCCTTGCGCAGGGCTATCCAGCAAGCTGCCTCGAGCGCCTGGGCTGCCTCGTCTATAAATAATGTGGCAAACTTCATTCCCTCCAGCACACGGCTAGCGCTGCCTGCCAGCGTGCAGGATATGACACGTGCCTGCGAGATGAGGTCGTTGTGTATGCGCAGTTCCAGTTCCATGGCACGGTTCTTGAGCCGGTCCATCTTCTGGTGGAAAGCCTCGGTCTTGCGGCTGTTAGCGCGCATCTCGCGCATGGTCTTGCGCAGCGACCACAGCTGCGGGTAGTCGGGGTGGTCCTCATAGCGGCGCTCGTAGGTCTGCGACAGCATCTTGTCGTTCACCCTGGTGGGGTTGCCCACACGCAGCACGTCCACTCCACGGTCCATCAATCGCTCGCTTATCCAGTCCACTGCCATGTTGCTCTGCGCGCACACCAGCACCTGGTTCTCGCGTCTCAATGTCTCATATATAGCCTCCACCAGCGTCGTTGTCTTGCCAGTGCCCGGAGGACCGTGCACGATAGCAACATCCCGCGCCCACAGCACCTCGTTCACGGCACGTTCCTGCGTGGCGTTGAGCCACGGAAAACGCAGCGGCGCGAAAGACAGCTTGCCCACCTCGCCCTTATTATAGAAGGTGTCGCGCAACTCGGCCAGGCGGTTGCCCTTGGCATTGATTACGCGGCTCAGGGCATCGAGCATGAGTTTATAAGTTGTCTCGTCAAACGACAACTGCACGCCCACTGCATCGCGGTTGAGCAACTGCGACACGCTCTCCTGTCCGGGCATGACCACAACCATGCGAGTGGACTCGGCATAGCTCACGGTTCCTGTGAACTTGAAATAACTTATATCATCAAGACCGCTCTGAGCAAAGAACATCACCTGGCGGCCATATTCGAAGTTGTGCTCCACATCGCTGTCCTCGCTGCGAGTTATTTCCACCACAAGCTGGTTGAGCGAGTTGTAATAGCTTTTTCCCACACTCACCGGGAACCAGCAGTCGCCGCGTTTCACCTTGCGTCCCACACCCATCGTCTCGGTGAGGCGCTGAAACTCGTTGCGTTCATGGGCATATTCTAGTTCAAGCAACTTATATTGCCGCAGAAGTTCAGAAACAGGATTGTTCACAAT